>NZ_JBGMNJ010000015.1:0-121971 GCF_051336815.1 Pantoea sp. C2G6 | reverse complement strand
TTACGCTTTCCTCCTTCAGAGTCAACCTCTTTTTCAGAAGTTTTTCTCCGGCGGGTCAGTTTCCTGAACCTCTCAACCCGTTTCCCGTTGCCGGTGTGCCGTGTCGATGGAGGCGCATTATAGGGAGTTCGCGCGGGCTGACAAGCGTTTATTGCGAAAAGATTATCGTTCGTAGTTATTTTCATCAAATCGCGCTATTTCGCTACGATTTGCCTGGTAACTGTACAAAATCATTGGCAAAACTTCGCACCTGTTGCCAGTCGGTGTACTCAATTTCTTTGGTTGAATCGGTCTCGCCGCCGGTCATCCGCATAATCAGCTGAATCATCACGCGGTCAAACCAGCGATAGCGCGGATAATAGAGCGCACCGGCAAACACGGCACAACAATCGGGCTGCCACGGTGACTGTGCCAGGAACTTTTGCGTATAGGCATTGGTTTCAGGGGAGCGCTTCTCAGGTTTGCGCGCCGTCAGGTTGACGGAGAAGAACCCGCTGGTGCGCTGCTGCAACTCATGCAGGTGCTGCTTAACGAACTTATCCACCACCGGCTGAAAATGGCCATAGCGAATTGATGCGCCAATCAGTACCCGATCATACTGTGCCCAGTCAGGCAGAGTAGCATCCTGAATGTTCAGCACATCACATTGCTGCTGCTGACGGATCACCTCTGCAATAGAAGAGGCAATCTTCTGCGTTTGTCCGTCGCGAGTGGAATAGAGAATCAGCGCTTTCATGTCAGCATCCTTATTAATTATTCACGCCAGAAAGTTGGCGTGAACAGCACCAGCAAGGTGAAAACCTCGAGACGCCCGAATAACATGGTGGAGATAAGAATCCATTTCGCCACATCATTCATTGAAGTGAAGTTATCAGCCACCACCCCTAAGCCAGGGCCGAGGTTGTTCAGCGTCGCGGCAACCGCAGCAAAAGCTGAGAAGTCGTCAACGCCGGTGGCGATGATCGCCAGCATACTGACCAGGAACACCAGCGCATACGCTGAGAAGAATCCCCATACCGCTTCAAGGATACGTTCCGGCAATGCCCGGTTACCCAGCTTAATGGTATAGACCGCGTTAGGGTGAACCAGACGTTTAAGCTCACGGTTACCCTGCTTGCATAATAGCAGGATGCGGATCACCTTCAGGCCACCGCCGGTTGAACCGGCACAGCCACCAATAAAGGCGGAACAGAGCAGCAGTACCGGCAGGAACAGTGGCCAGCGTGCGATGCTGTCGGTGGTAAACCCCGCCGTGGTCGCCATCGAGACCACCTGGAAGAAGGCCTGGTTCAGCGTTTGCCAGCCGCTGGCGTAGACGTTATGGAACCAGAGCACCAGCGTACAGATCAACACCAGCGTCAGCTGGACGCCAATAAACATGCGGAGTTCCGGGTCGCGCCAGTAAACGCGCAGATTACGTCCGCTTAACATGGCAAAGTGCAGGCCGTAGTTACAGCCGGAGATCAGCAGGAATACAGCCACGATGGTATTGATGGTGCCACTGTGAAAATAGCCGATGCTGGCATCGTGGGTTGAGAAGCCGCCAATGGCGATGGTTGAGAAGCTGTGGCCAATGGCGTCGAATGCCGGCATGCCCGCCAGCCACAGCGCCAGCGCACAGGCTACCGTCAGCAGCACATAGATCAGCCAGAGCGTTTTCGCCGTTTCAGCAATCCGCGGCCGCATTTTGTTATCTTTCAGCGGTCCGGGCATTTCGGCGCGATAGAGCTGCATCCCCCCGACGCCCAGAATCGGCAGAATCGCCACCGCTAAAACGATGATCCCCATACCGCCGAGCCACTGCAACATCTGCCGATAGAACAGAATCGCCTTGGGCAAGGAGTCGAGCCCCACCAGCGTGGTCGCGCCGGTGGTCGTCAGGCCGGAGAACGATTCAAAGAACGCATCCGTCACCGAAAGATGCGGCTGCTCGGCAAAGATAAAGGGCATCGCCCCGACGCTGCCCAGTACCGTCCAGAAGAGTACGACAATCAGAAACCCTTCACGCGGCTTGAGTTCGGTTTTCTTTTTACGATTCGGCCACCAGAGCAGCGAGCCGATCACCAGCGCCATCATAAAGGTCTGACTAAACGCCCGCCCCGCGCCGTCGCGATAAATCAGGGCGACCAGGCCGGGCAAAATCATCGTCACTGAGAAGAGGATCACCAGCAGACCGACTATGCGGGTAATGGCGCGAAAGTGCATTCAGCCGTTCCTTTAAATAAAGAGATGAACATCAGGGTATGAGCGGGATAAGCGAGAGTGCGCCCCGACTAAAGTCTGACAGATTTTGCCTGAATCCGTCGATCTGTCCATAAGGTACCGCCAGCGTCAGTGCGATGCGGTCCTGATAGTGGCTGTCTGTCACTTTGCCTTCGAAACGCTGCACCAGCCGCTCAATATCGCTGAGCTGAGCATAGTCACACTGCAAAGTAAAAAGCTTCATCGGCACTTTGCGCTGCCGCGGCAGCTGCTTAAGTCCCTGCTGCACGCCGCCGCCATACGCTTTGACCAGGCCACCGGTCCCCAGCATGATGCCGCCATAGTAACGCACCACCACCGCCGTGATTTCGCCAATATTCGCGCCCATCAGCTGCGCCAGCATCGGTTTTCCCGCGGTTCCCGATGGTTCACCATCATCAGAGAAGCCGAGCTGTTGAGAATCATCGGGCGCGCCCGCCACCCACGCCCAGCAGTGATGCCGGGCGGCGGGATGGTCACTTTTCACCTGCTGGACAAACGCGCGGGCCGCTTCCGCGCCATCGGTGTGCGCCAGCAGCGTGATAAAGCGGCTCTTTTTAATGGTCTCCTCGCTGACGCTTAACGCCACAGCGGGAATATCAAAGGCCTCCATCAGGCCAGGTGCAGATCGCGGGTCATGTTTTCAACGCGATGGGCATGGATCACCACGTTATCCTCAATACGAATCCCACCATAAGGCCGAAGCGCGTCGATCGCCTGCCAGTTAAAGTGCTGACTGAATCGACCTTCACGCAGCGGAGCCAGTAACGAGTCGATAATATAGAAGCCCGGCTCAATGGTTAATACCATGCCGGGTTGCAGCACGCGGGTACAGCGCAGATAAGGATATTGCGCTGGCGCGGCGAGATGTGTGCCCTGCTCATCCTGCATAAACCCGGCGACATCATGCACCTGCAAGCCAAGCGGATGACCCAGGCCGTGAGGCATAAACGGACCGGTCAGGTCTTCCGCCACCAGCGCCTCTTCACTGATCCCCTGTACCAGCTCAAACTTCAGCAACATTTTCGCAATGCGCTGGTGCATCTGAAGATGATAATCGCTGTAGCGCACGCCCGCTTTCAGCGTGGCGATCAGCGCCAGCTCTTCAGCATTCATCGCTTCAACCATGCGGGCATAGAGCGAACTGCTCTGAGCGGCATAGCTGCGGGTCAAATCAGCGGCATAACCGAGATACTCTGCGCCCGCATCGATCAGGAAGCTGTGACGCTTAGCTGGCGGCTGATGATCCAGCCGGGTGTAGTGCAGCACCGCGGCATGTTCGTTCAGCGCGATGATATTGCCATAGGGTACATCGGTGTCGCGATGACCGGTCGCGGTCAGGTAGGCCTGATTGATGTCGAACTCGCTTAAACCGGCTGAGAACGCCTCTTTCGCCGCGCGATGACCGGCAACCGCCAGCTTCTGCGCCTGACGCATACAGGCCAGTTCATAATCCGTTTTAATGCTGCGATGAAAATGCAGGTAATCGATGACCGCTTTTGGATTGATATTGCCAGAGGCGATACCGAGCTGCGCGGCGCGCGCATTGACTGGCCCGATATAGGCGACATTATCCCGCTGCGCAGGCAGGAGCTGAGCAATCTCATCGGCGTTTTTCAGGCCGATAACCTCAACATCTTCGGTCCAGAAGCTGTCCGGCAGCGGTTCAACGTTATGCCAGTAATCGACCGGCGAGTAGAACCACAGTTTCGGTTTGTTCACGCCATCAATCCACAGCCAGCAGTTCGGCACCTGCGTCACCGGCACCCAGGCTTTGAATTGCGGATTCACCTTAAATGGATAGGTGTGATCATCCAGAAACACCGTCAACAACTCACCGGAATGAATCAACATCGCATCCAGTTTATTGCGTGCCAGCACCTGCTGCGCCCGTTGTTGCAACGTGGCGATGTGCGCGTGATACAAGGTCTTCAGTGAATCCATTGACGTCTCTCCAGTGTCGCGAAATGGCCGCAGTTTAGCACACCCCTTGCGCAGATGCCGAAGCTGGCGCAGCTGTGATCTTGTTAGCAAATAAGCAAAGAGCAGTTTGCAAAAAATTAACATCGCTCCCACACTCACGATCATCTGGTATGACCAGATCACCTTTCGCGGTTTCAGGAGACGCACATGCTCTACCAAGGCGCTAACCTTACTCTTCACTGGCTGGACGATGGCATCGCCGAGCTGGTTTTTGACGCTACCGGCTCGGTCAACAAACTCGACACACAGACTGTCGCCAGCCTCGGCGAAGCCATTGCGGTACTGGAACAGCAGCCAGCACTGCGCGGCCTGCTGCTCAGCTCCGCTAAACCCGCTTTTATTGTCGGCGCAGACATCACCGAATTTCTTTCGCTATTTGATGCCCCGACAGAAAAACTGAGCCAGTGGCTGAGCTACGCCAACAGCATCTTTAATCGTCTGGAAGATCTGCCGGTGCCGACCCTCGCGGCGATCGACGGCTACGCGCTGGGCGGTGGATGTGAATGCGTGCTGGCAACCGATCTGCGCGTCGCCACCGCTGACGCGCGCATTGGCCTGCCGGAAACGAAGCTCGGGATCATGCCGGGGTTTGGCGGCAGCGTTCGTCTGCCGCGCCTGCTAGGGGCTGACAGCGCGCTGGAGATCATTGCCGCTGGCAAGGATGTTGATGGCAACGCCGCGCTTAAACTCGGCCTGGTCGATGCGGTGGTCGCCCGCGATAAGCTACGTCAGGCGGGCATCACCATGTTAAAAGCCGCCGCGCTCGATGGCAGCTGGCGTGCGCGTCGCGCGCCTAAACTGGCGCCGCTGAAACTGAGCCCGATTGAAGCGGCCATGAGCTTTACTATCGCGAAAGCGATGGTGATGCAGACCGCGGGGAAACACTATCCAGCCCCGCTGATGGCGGTAAAAACCATCGAAGCCGCCGCCAGCCTTGGCCGTGACGACGCGCTGAAACTCGAAACTGCCGCCTTTGTGCCACTGGCGCAGTCTGACGAGGCACGGGCGCTGGTCGGCATTTTCCTCAACGATCAATATGTCAAAGGTCTGGCGAAAAAACGTGCCAGCGAAAGCGGCACGCCCGCTCAGGCGGCGGTACTGGGCGCAGGCATTATGGGTGGCGGCATCAGCTACCAGTCGGCGTGGAAAGGTGTGCCGGTCAGAATGAAGGACATCAATCCGCAGGCGTTAACCCTGGGGATGAACGAAGCCAGTAAGCTGCTGAATAAACTGCTGGAACGCGGCAAAATCGACGGCAATAAACTCGCCAGGGTGATCGCCACTATCCAGCCCACGCTGGATTACGCCGGTTTTGACCAGGCCGATGTGGTGGTAGAAGCCGTGGTAGAGAACCCTCTTATCAAAGCCAAAGTGCTGGCGGAAACTGAACAGCATCTGCGTGACGACGCCATTCTGGCTTCCAACACCTCGACCATTCCCATCAGTCAGCTGGCCCAGGCGTTGCAGCGCCCTGAGAACTTCTGTGGCATGCACTTCTTTAATCCGGTGCCGCGTATGCCGCTGGTAGAGGTGATCCGGGGCGAGAAAACCAGTGAAGCCACACTGAGCAAAGTGGTGGCCTGGGCCAGCAAAATGGGCAAAACGCCGATCGTGGTGAATGACTGTCCCGGCTTCTTTGTTAACCGCGTGCTGTTCCCCTACTTCGCCGCCTTCAGCCTGCTGCTGCGCGACGGCGCGGATTTCCGCCAGATTGATAAAGTGATGGAGAAGCAGTTCGGCTGGCCAATGGGCCCTTCCTGGCTGCTCGATGTGGTCGGCATCGATACCGCGCATCACGCGCAAAGCGTCATGGCCGACGGCTTCCCGGACCGGATGAAGCACGACTACCGCGACGCGATCGATGTGCTGTTTGAAGCGGGTCGTTTCGGCCAGAAAAATGGCAAAGGTTTCTGGCGCTGGGAAACTGACAAAAAGGGCAAAGCGAATAAAGTGGCTGACAGCGAGGTCAATACGCTGCTGCAACCGGTCTGCCAGCCTGCGCGGGTCTTCAGCGACGAGGAGATCCTCAATCGCATGATGCTGCCGATGCTGAATGAGGTGGTGCGCTGTCTGGAGGAGAGGATCATCGCTTCGCCAGCAGAAGCGGATATGGCGCTGGTCTACGGTCTCGGCTTTCCGCCTTTCCGTGGCGGGGCGTTCCGCTATCTCGATACGCTGGGCAACAGCAATGTGGTCGATCAGGCCCGGCGCTACAGCGCCCTCGGCGGCCTGTATGCCCTGCCTGCCCTGCTGGTAGAGAAAGCGCATCAGCATGAGAGCTGGTATCCCGCTGCCAAACCGATTGATGAAGCCGCGCTGAAAAGCGCCTGAGGGTAACAAGATGGAAAATGTGGTGATTATTGATGCGGTACGCACGCCAATGGGACGCTCAAAGGGCGGTGCCTTTCGTCATGTGCGCGCCGAAGACCTCTCTGCACACCTGATGCGCGAACTTCTGAGCCGCAACCCGGCGGTGGAACCCGCCTCGCTGGACGACATCGTCTGGGGCTGCGTCCAGCAGACGCTGGAGCAGGGATTTAATATCGCGCGTAACGCCGCGCTGCTGGCCGAAATCCCGCACGCGGTACCGGCCACTACCGTCAACCGGCTGTGTGGCTCCTCAATGCAGGCGCTGCACGATGCCGCCCGCGCCATTATGGTCGGCGACGCGCAGTGCTGCCTGATTGGTGGCGTAGAGCATATGGGCCACGTGCCGATGAACCACGGCGTCGACTTTCATCCTGGCCTGGGCCGCACCGTGGCGAAAGCCGCAGGCATGATGGGCTTAACCGCCGAGATGCTGGCGCGTATGCATCATATCAGCCGTGAACAGCAGGATGCCTTTGCCCTGCGTTCGCACCAGCGTGCCTGGCAGGCGACTCAGCGCGGTGACTTTGCCAGCGAGATTGTCGCCACCTACGGTCATGACAGTGACGGCGTTCTGAAACGCTATGACTTCGACGAAGTGATCCGCGAAGAGACCAGCGCCGAGGGGCTGGCCGCGCTGAAACCCGCCTTCGATCCGGTAAATGGCACCGTCACGGCGGGGACATCGTCGGCGTTGTCAGATGGCGCGGCGGCGATGCTGGTGATGAGTGAATCGCGCGCCCGTGAACTGGGGCTGACGCCACGCGCCCGCATCCGCAGCATGGCGGTGGTCGGTTGCGACCCTTCCATCATGGGCTACGGACCGGTTCCGGCCAGCAAGCTGGCGCTTAAACGCGCCGGGCTGAACATCAGCGATATTGAGGTGTTTGAACTGAATGAAGCCTTTGCAGCACAGACCCTGCCCTGCATCAAGGACTTAGGCTTGCTGGCGCAGCTGGATGAGAAGGTCAATCTGAATGGCGGCGCGATCGCCCTCGGCCATCCGCTGGGCTGTTCCGGCGCGCGCATCAGCACCACACTGCTGAATATCATGGAGCGGCGCGATGCCCGCTTTGGCCTCGCCACCATGTGCATCGGCCTGGGCCAGGGCATTGCCACCGTATTCGAGCGTCTGTAATACGTTGAGTCTTACTTTGTCAGATTTACCCGCCTGTGAGGGGCGGGTTTTTTCTCTCTGCTACGCGGCATCAGATAAAGGCAAAGGCATCGCCATACATCTGTGATTCCACCGCGCCACGCTCGGCACAGAAGCGATCGCGGGCGATCTTCGCCATTTCGAAACGTCCGGCGATATAGATCTCATGCTCGCTCAGCGTACTGAAATCCTGCATTACCGCCGTCAGCACCGTGCCTGACCGTCCCTGCCAGCCCGCTTCAGGCTGCTCAACCACCGGGATCACCTTCAGGTTAGGGTGCTTCACCGCCAGGGCATCCAGCTCATCCAGATCGTAGAGATGCTTGAGTTCACGTCCGCCCCAGTAGATGGCGATGTCGCGATCTGGCTGTTCCGCCAGCGCGGTGAGCAGGATAGAACGGGCATAGGAAAAACCGGTGCCGCCCGCAATCAGGATCAGCGGCTTGCTGCTCTCTTCGCGCAGCCAGGCATCACCGTGCGGCATATCAACCGTGATCTGACGATCGTTACGGATGCGATCCATCACCGCCATCGCGTAGAGATTGAGATCGGAGGCCCCGATATGCAGCTCAATAATATCTTTTTCCATCGGCGTTGAGGCCAGTGAGAACGGACGTTTATCACGCTCATCCATCACCACCATCAGATACTGTCCCGCGCGAAAGGTGAATTCCGCTTCCGGGATCAGGCGAACGCGATAGACCGTATCGGTAATCGCCTCAACTGAAGTTACTTTACAGCTTAACGTTGTCATGCGTTCCCTCTGTCGGGTCGTCTTTATGGTTGTGCTCGCCATCAACGCTGTGGCGGCTGATCAAAAATAGCTAACTCATCCCAGATGGCATCAATGCGCGCGGTGACCGCAGGATCTTTGACGATGGGCGTTCCCCATTCGCGCTGCGTTTCGCCCGGCCATTTGTTGGTCGCATCCATCCCCATCTTCGATCCCAGCCCGGAAACAGGCGAGGCGAAATCGAGATAATCGATCGGCGTGTTTTCCACCAGAACCGTGTCGCGTGCCGGGTCCATCCGCGTGGTGATCGCCCAGATCACATCGTTCCAGTCACGCGCATTAACATCATCGTCACACACAATAACAAATTTGGTGTACATGAACTGCCGCAGAAACGACCAGACGCCAAACATGACACGTTTGGCATGCCCTGCGTACTGCTTTTTAATCGTCACCACCGCCAGCCGGTAGGAGCAGCCTTCCGGTGGCAGATAGAAGTCGACAATCTCCGGGAACTGCTTAATCAGAATCGGTACCAGCACTTCATTCAGCGCCACCCCCAGCACCGCCGGTTCGTCAGGCGGACGGCCGGTGTAGGTGGAATGGTAGATAGCCTGATGGCGCTGGGTAATGTGCGTCACGGTAAAGACCGGGAAACTATCCACTTCATTGTAGTAGCCGGTGTGATCGCCGTAAGGTCCTTCCGGCGCCATATCGCCCGCTTCGATATAGCCTTCCAGCACAATCTCCGCGCTGGCGGGCACTTCGAGGTCGTTCGACAGGCACTTCACCACTTCAGTCTTGTTACCACGCAGCAAACCGGCGAAGGCATATTCTGACAGGGTATCGGGAACCGGTGTGACCGCGCCCAGGATGGTGGCCGGGTCAGCCCCCAGCGCCACCGAAACCGGGAACCGTTCGCCCGGATGCGCTTTGCTCCACTCCTGAAAGTCGAGCGCGCCGCCGCGATGTGACAGCCAGCGCATGATCAGCCGATTTTTGCCGATCACCTGCTGCCGGTAGATGCCGAGATTCTGCCGCTCTTTATGCGGGCCGCGCGTCACGGTCAGCCCCCAGGTAATCAGCGGCGCGGCATCGCCAGGCCAGCACTTCATCACCGGAATGCGCGTCAGATCGACCTCATCACCACTGAACACCACTTCCTGACAGGGAGCGTTGCGCAGGCGTTTGGTCGGCATGTTCAGCACCTGCTTAAACTGCGGCATCTTATCGAACAGGTCGCGGAAGCCTTTTGGCGGTTCCGGCTCTTTCAGGAATGCCAGCAGTTTACCGACGTCGCGCAGCGCGCTGACCTCCTCCTGGCCCATGCCCATGGCAACACGCTTTGGCGTGCCGAACAGGTTGCAGAGCACCGGCATATCGTACCCTTTCGGGTTTTCAAACAGCAGAGCGGGTCCGCCGGCACGCAGGGTGCGATCGGCAATTTCGGTCATTTCCAGTTCAGGATCGATCGACTGGGTAATGCGCTTTAACTCGCCGCGCTGTTCGAGCAGCGCGAGAAAGTCTCTTAAATCGTGATATTTCATGCGGCTTTAGCTTTCCGGCCAGAGTGAATCGGCCATTATAGGTCTGATTATGCGGATATGCTGAGGTTTATACGGCAACCTTATTCGCACTGAAAGGGCACCAGCGGCTGTAACGCGCGGGCATCGTAACAGGAGCGAATCGGCTCACCGTGACGAAACACTTTATAATCTTCGTTACGCACGCTGTGGTAGCGCAGCTGATTATCGCTGACATGCAGGAAGCTGCCCTCGCGCAGCGCAATCACTGACTCGGTGGGATTGACCGCGCAGAACTCCGCCAGCCGTTCGTCACGGGTTTCGCCCATATGACCGCTGACGCTGGCATCGAGATAGTGCGGGTTGATCTGCACCGGGAAGAGTCCCAGCGCGGGCAGCACCACGCTGCTGCGCACCGGCATATCATTGGTGGTGCGGATGGAGGGCGTGGCCACGTTACAGCCGGCGCTCCAGCCGACATAGGGCACCTGCCGCTCACGCACCGCGCGCTGAATCGCGACGATCAGATCCTGCTCATGCAGCATCTGATTAAGGAACCAGGTATTACCGCCGCTGACCAGAATCAGCTCTGCCTGGGCGATGGCCTCAGCAGGCGAGCTGAACGCCTGAACCGGCTCGACGTTAATCCCCAGAGAGGCGCTGAGCTCGGCGGCGCGCTGCTGCACATCACCCCGGATAATGGCATAAGGGACGAGTACCGCCGAACGGATGCCGCGCCGGGCGATCATCGCGTGCAGCTGCGGCTGCGCATATCCCAGCAGCGGGGCGTCATCCGCCAGCCTGCCATTGCTTAACAGAAAGAGTTCCATCAGAGGTCCTTTTAGCGGTGTCATGGCGATCGAGTCTGATACAGTGCAGTGGCGGACGTCAATTTCCAATCATCTTTTCTGCCGCCATCGGGCATCTTAGGAAAAGTCTCAGTTTATTTTCGCTGTGGCCCCCTTTACCCTGCCCGATGCGCTATAACTCTGGCAGCAGGTTTGCTATTCTTAGCGTCCATTCTATGGGAGCAGTTATGGAATCCTGGTACTTACTCTATTGCAAACGTGGACAGCTATTGCGCGCGAAGGAGCATCTGGAACGGCAGGAAGTCAATTGCCTCAGTCCAATGATCGCTCTGGAAAAGATCGTGCGCGGTAAACGCACCACCGTGAGTGAGCCCCTGTTTCCGAATTACCTGTTTATCGAGTTCGACCCGGAAGCGATCCACACCACCACCATCAGCAGCACGCGCGGCGTCAGCCACTTCGTGCGTTTCGGCACCACGCCGGCCACTGTCCCACCGTCGGTGATTGAAGCGCTGGAAACGGACGTGCCACAAATCCTGCTCGATCCTGAAACGCCACAAAGCGGCGATGAAGTGGTCATCACCGAAGGGACGTTTGAAGGACTGCGCGCCATTTTTTCTGAACCGGATGGCGAAACGCGCTCGATCCTGCTGCTTAATCTGCTGAACAAGCAGGTGATGCGCAGCGTCGATAACAAGCAGTTCCGTAAAGTTTAAGCCAGTCTGAACAATGTGCGCGCATTCTGATCGATGCGGGCCGCCAGCGCCTCCGTACTTTCGCCACGCCATGTCGCCACCTGATTCACAATATGCGGTAAAAAGCAGGGTTCGTTGCGGCGTGACGTCGGGCGCGGGCGCATATCGCGCGGCAGCAGATAAGGCGCATCGGTCTCCAGCAGCAGACGGTCAGCCGGGATCAGCGGCAACATCTCGCGCAGCTCAAGGCCACGGCGCTCATCACAGACCCAGCCGGTAATCCCCACGGATAATCCCATCGCCAGACAGGCTTCCAGTTCATCGCGCGTGCCGGTAAAGCAGTGGATCACCGCACCCGGCAGTTTTGGCAGCCAGGGGGCAAGCACCGCGGCGAAACGCGCATGGGCTTCGCGGCAGTGCAGAAAGACCGGCATATTCAGTTCCGCCGCCAGTGCCAGCTGGGCGTCGAACGCATACTCCTGCTGTTCATGGGCTGAGAGATTCCGATTAAAATCGAGCCCGCATTCGCCGATGGCGACCACTTCAGGCTTTTCCGCCAGACGGCGCAGGGTGCTGGCAATCTCCGTCGACCATTCGCTGGCGTGATGGGGATGGACGCCCGCCGTGGACCAGCAAAAGCCTGGCTGCGCTTCAGCCAGCCGCTGCGCCTGCTGGCTTTCCAGCGCATTGGTGCCGGTAATCAGCATGCCGGTGACGCCCGCATCACGCGCGCGTTTAACCACCTTTTGCCGGTCGGAGGCGAATTGCGTGCTGGTCAGGTTTACACCGATATCAAACATAATTTTTCCCACAGTTTATAAACAAAAACCGCCCATCAGGGCGGTTTGGATTGAACGCTTCCCGCCAGTGCGGGTAAAGCTGTCAGCCTCAGGTGTCGGTGTTCTGTTCCTCATCCTGCGCCCGGCGGCCTTTACCCACATAGTAACGGGAAAAGAATACGCCGACTTCAAACAGGCAGTACATCGGAATAGCGAGCAAAGTTTGGGAAAAAACATCCGGCGGTGTGAGCAGCATCCCAACCACAAAGGCCCCCACCAGAATATAGGGGCGCTTCTTTTTCAGATCGTCCGGGCTGGTGATCCCGGTCCAGCACAACAACACAATCGCCACCGGCACTTCAAACGCTACGCCAAACGCCATAAACAGCGTCATGACGAAATCGAGGTATTTGGTGATGTCGGTTGCCATGGTGACGCCGACCGGCGCGGTTTTAGTGAAAAAACCAAACGCCAGCGGAAAGACCACAAAGTAGGCAAACGCCACGCCGATATAAAACAGAAAGGTGCTGGAGAACAGCAGCGGCATGATCAATTTGCGTTCATGACGATAGAGCGCTGGCGCAATGAACGCCCAGACCTGATAGAGGATCACCGGCACCGCAAGAAACACCGACACAATAATCGTCAGTTTAATCGGGGTGAAAAACGGCGAAGCCACATCGGTGGCGATCATGCTGGAGCCGATCGGCATCTGCCGGATCAACGGGGACGCCACCAGTTGATAAATATCGTTGGCGAAGTAGACCAGCGCCACGAATATCACCAGCACGGCGATGATGCAGTTAAGCAGTCGCTTACGCAGCTCAATCAGATGACTGATGAGCGGTTGAGTATCTTCAACAGCCATTATCGTTCATCACTTACAGAAGAGGGAGGCGTGGATGGGCGCGCGGAAGTGGCGGACTCAGGCTTGCTGGCTGGTGCGGTGTCAGCGCTGGCCGGTGCCTGAGCGGGCGCGCTGGCGACGGCGGAGGCTGTCGCAGGCCCGGTGGCTGAAGCAGTGCCGCCAGAAACAGCCGGTGACTGAGCGGGGGCGCTGGCCTGATGCTCAGTGGTGGCCGGTGTCACAGGCTGTGGCACGCTTTCCGCAGCCGGATGCGGTTCCGGCTGACTCTGCGCCGGAGCGTGGTGTGGCGAGTGAATGGTGTTGGCTTCGTCTTCCTCTTTTTCAATGTCGATGCTCTCTTTAACCGAGCGCTTCATTGAATCCGCGGTTTTACGCAGCTCTTCCATTGACTCTTTCAGCTCTGGCGACAGCGTGCCCCGGCCCGCCTCTTCCACTTTTTTCAGGCTATCCTGCAATTCCTGGAGTTTCAGCTCCTGTGCCAGTTCGTTTTGCACATTGGCTGCCAGCGAACGAATCGCCCTGATCCAGCCGACAACGGTTTTCACCGCAACCGGCAGACGTTGCGGGCCGAGGACAATCAGCCCGATAACGAACACCAATACCAGTTCACTAAAACCAATATCGAACACGGTTTACACCTGCTTGTCGTTCTTAACGTCTTCTTTGGTCGCCGACGTCGGCTGTTTATCCGCCAGTGTTTTGGCGTTGAAGTCAGCGTCCTGCTCTTTCGGTTGATCCTTTTTATCGTCCTCATCGCCCATGGCTTTTTTGAAGCCGCGAATTGAGGAACCCAAATCTGAACCCAGATTACGTAATTTATTGGTACCGAACAGAAGTACAACAATCACGGCAATAATTAACAATTGCCAGATACTGATACCGCCCATGAGATAGCCTCTGATGATCTGTAAAAACGGAGAGGTAATGCCCCAGCCAGCCCTTGTTAGCCGGGCTTAGCCAGCGACATTACCCTGTTTTAGGCTGACGTGACAATCAGTTTGTCTTACGCCAGCCGATTAACCATGAAACGATGCCTGCCGCCATTAATACGGCGGGAAACAGGTCCCAGTCTGGTCGGGAGAGCAGCACGGCCGTCCCGCTTAACAGCAGGGTTGCCCCTACGCCAAACAGATAGCGCGCCTGATGATGCCGGGTGCGCTGCGCGTTGAGATCGCCGGCCAGTTTGTCAACGCTGTGCCGCAACAGTTTATGCTGACGCATGCTGTCGTAAAACAGCTCCGGCAGTTCGGGGAGCTTCTCGGCCCAGAACGGCGCTTTTTCTTTCACCGCGCGAATAATGGCGGGCAGACCGACCTGATCTTTAATCCACTCTTCCAGGAATGGCTTGGCGGTTTTCCACAGGTCGAGTTGCGGATAGAGCTGGCGGCCAATGCCTTCCACATAGAGCAGCGTTTTTTGCAGCAGCACCAGCTGCGGCTGCACTTCCATATTAAACCGGCGCGCGGTGTTAAACAGGTTAAGCAGCACATGGCCGAAAGAGATCTCAGCCAGCGGCTTCTCAAAAATCGGTTCACAGACGGTGCGAATCGCAAACTCAAAATCTTCCACGTTGGTATCGGGCGGCACCCAGCCGGAATCGACGTGCAGCTCGGCAACCTTGCGATAGTCGCGGTTAAAGAAGGCGATAAAGTTTTCCGCCAGATAGCGCTTATCTTCTTTGTTAAGCGACCCGACGATACCGCAGTCGATGCCGATATACTGGGGATCTTCCGGGTGCTCATAACTGACAAAGATGTTGCCCGGATGCATATCCGCATGGAAGAAGCTGTCGCGGAACACCTGGGTGAAGAAGACCTGCACGCCGCGCTCCGCCAGCAGCTTCATATTCACGCCATGTCGCTCCAGCGTGGCGACGTCCGAGATCGGAATGCCGTAAATCCGCTCCATCACCATCATGGTTTCGCTACAGTAATCGGAATAGACTTCCGGCACATAGAGCATCCGGCTGTCTTCAAAATTACGGCGCAGCTGGATGGCGTTGGCGGCTTCGCGCAACAGATTCAGCTCATCAAGCAGGGTTTTTTCGTAATCACGCACCACTTCCACCGGACGCAGACGGCGGCCATCCGGCAGCAGACGCGGCACCCAGCGCGCCAGGCGGTAGATCAGCTTCATGTCGGCGCGGATCACCGGCAAAATATCGGGGCGGATCACTTTGATCACCACTTTCTTGCCGTTCGACTTCAGCGTGGCGGTGTGAACCTGGGCGATAGAGGCCGAAGCCAGCGGTTTAATATCAAAATCATCAAACCAGGTCTCAATCGGCGCGCCCATCGAGGCTTCGATCTGCGCTTTGGCTTTTACACCATCAAAGGGAGCCACGCGGTCCTGAAGGATCGCCAGCTGATCGGCGATCATCGGCGGGAACAGGTCGCGCCGCGTCGACAGCATCTGACCAAACTTGATCCAGACCGGACCGAGCTGCTCCATCGCCATGCGCATCCGCGCGCCGGTCGGCTCATGCTGATGCAGATTGGGGATCCAGAAGATACAGCGACGCCACAGGCGAAGCGGAACAGTCAGGCGCGTATTGGGGATAAGTTCATCAAGGCCATAGGTTAAAAAGACCTTCATAATCAGATATAAGCGGCGGATCTCTCCAAAACTCATTTTGCCTCCAGCTGCGCCAGACGCGCATTCAGCGCCTCAAGCGAACGTTCCATCGCATCGACCTCCTCAGAAAACCAGGCTAATTCGAGCGAACCCGGCGCGACACGCCACTCTTCAGTCAGTGCCTGACCGAGATAATCCTGCCGACGCCCGACTTCGCCTTTTACCAGACGAACAGCCCGTTGTACGCCCTGACTGATACCCTGCGCCGCAATATCCCCGACCCAGGGTGCCAGATACTCCGCCGGATCCAGCTCGGCCAGATCCATCAGCGCGGAGAACTGCTGCACCACCTGCAAGTCACCCTCCACCTGCAACTCACCGCTGCGGATCAGCGGCGTCAGCTGCTGGCGGTCACGCAACTTCGGCAACGTTTTCAGCGAAGTAATGACGGTGCAGTCGCTGCTATCCTGCCACTCCGTCATCACATCCAGCTGCTGTTCGCTGAATACCAGCACCAGCGGATGAGACAGCTCGCTCAGGCGCAGCATCAGAACCTTGCCGGTCAGACGCTGACGCGCCGCCTTCAGGCCGCGATCGCGATACAACATGCGGTTCAGCGCCGTTTCCAGGCCCGCGGTAATCAAAGGCATCAGGTTCATCACCATCTCACTCAGAACTTAAATCCACGGTGTAAGGCCACAATGCCGCCGGTCATATTGGAGTAAGTGGTATTTTCAAAGCCGACATCGTTCATCATCGCCTTCAGGGTTTCCTGATCGGGATGCATGCGGATCGATTCGGCCAGATAGCGGTAGCTCTCTGCATCCTGTGCCACCAGCTGCCCGATACGCGGCAGAATGTGGAACGAGTAAGCGTCATAGGCTTTGCTCAGCGGATCCAGCACCGGTTTAGAGAACTCCAGCACCAGCAGACGTCCGCCCGGCTTCAGCACCCGGAACATAGAGGCCAGCGCCTTCTCTTTTTCCGTGACGTTGCGCAGGCCAAAGGAGATGGTAATGCAGTCGAAATAGTTATCCGGGAAAGGCAGGGCCTCGGCGTTGGCCTGCACGTAACTTACGTTACCCGCCACGCCCTGATTGCGCAGCTTTTCGCGGCCCATCTTCAGCATGGAGCTGTTGATGTCGGCCAGCACCACCTGCCCGGTTTCGCCCACCAGGCGAGAGAATTTAGCGGTGAGATCGCCGGTCCCACCGGCCAGATCCAGCACACGCTGACCGCGACGCACGCCGCTGCTGTCAATGGTAAAACGCTTCCAGATACGATGGACGCCAAACGACATCAGGTCGTTCATCAGGTCATATTTTGCCGCTACGGAGTGAAACACATCCGCGACTTTGTCAGCCTTTTCGCTTTTGGCGACCGTCTGAAAGCCAAAATGGGTAGTTTCCTGCTGTGATTCATCTGCCATCGGTTTTACCTGCTCCACAAACAATACTTCCCGAAGTGTATCAGAGTCACGGAAGTCAGGCACGCTGCGCCCATACTATTCGTGGAGGCGTCTCACACGCCTGTCACTCTCATCCACATCATTCTCCTCTTCCTGCTCCCCGGCAGAGAGAGAATCCGGCATCGCACGCTCTGCCAGTTGAGGATTAATCGGCCGCTTAATTTCTACCCCCAGCGCCCGGAACCCTTCGGTCTGAGCAATCAGATTACCGCGCCCCTCCGCCAGCTTTTTCATCGCTTCGCGGTAGCTGCTTTGCGCCTTGTCCAGACTCTGTCCAATGCCACTCATGTCATCGACAAACAGCCGCATCTTGTCATAGAGCCGGGTGGCGCGCTCTGCGATGCGCTGCGCATTGCGGCTTTGATGTTCATAGCGCCAGAGATTATTAATGGTACGCAACGCCACCAGCAGCGTGGTGGGGCTGACCAGCATGATATTTTGCTGTAACGCCTCGCCAATCAGCTCTGGCTGGCGGTCAATCGCCAGCAGAAACGCCGGTTCGACCGGGATGAACATCAACACATAATCCAGTGACCGTAAACCGGGCAATTGTTGATAATCTTTTCGGCTCAGCAGCCGGATGTGCGAACGTATCGCGCTGACATGCTCCTGAATCGCCTGCTCGCGCTCGATCTCATCATCCGCGTTGAAGTAGCGCTCGTAGGCCACCAGCGTCATTTTGGCGTCCACCACCACATCTTTTCCCTGCGGCAGACGCACAATCACATCCGGTTGCATCCTGCCCTGCTGCTCTGACTGAATGCTGACCTGGGTTTCATATTCGTAGCCTTCGCGCAGCCCCGAGGCTTCCAGCACCCGGCTCAGCACCACTTCGCCCCAGTTGCCCTGGATTTTGTTATCGCCTTTCAGCGCTTTGGTGAGGTTAAGCGCCTCCTGCGCCATCTGCGCATTGAGCTGCTGTAACTGACGAATTTCATGGGTCAGGGTGTGCCGTTCGCGCGCTTCCGCGCCAAAACTCTCATGCACCTGACGACGGAAGCCATCGAGCTGTTCGCGCAGCGGGCCTATCAGGCTGTCCAGACTCTGGCGGTTCTGCTCATCGACGCGGCGGCCGCTGTTTTCAAAAATACGGTTGGCGAGGTTTTCAAACTGGGCGCTGAGGCGTTGCTCACTGTTGGTCAGCAGGCGCTGCTTCTCTTCGGCGGCGAAGCGGGTCTCTTCAAGGCGGATGGTTACTTCACGCAGTTCTGCTTCCTGCGCGCTGTTGACCTCCAGCTGGTTGCGCAGTTCACGATTAAGCTGTTCGCTTTCATTGCGCCAGTAATCAAGTTGTTGCAGACGTTCATTGGCTCCGCTCAGCGCGCCGTGCAGCTGACGTAACTCCTGCTCACGCTGCTGTGCCTGCTGCTGGAGCTGTTCGAGCTGCTGCTGCTGGCGCTGCTGCGCCTCTTCCAGCAGACGGCGTTCGGTTAAGAAGCTGGCGACCTGATGCCCGGCACGTAATTGTGCCAGCATCCAGCCAATGCCCAGCCCGGCAAGCGCCAGGCAGACGCTGATGATGATGTGCTGATCCATGATTTCCCCGCGACTCATGCTGCTGAGGGAAAAGGTAGAGTCGCACTGTATGAATGTCCAGATAAATTTATCTGAACTCAGCAGCTTACCGCTCGGAGGCCTGCCCTCTTCCCGGCGGTCACGTCGCCATCAGAGGGCATCAACGAGGCAGCGTTCGCTGTTCTGGCTGGATGCAAGGGCATCGCGGACCGCGACACCCCGGCAGCAGGTTCTGGAGCGGGGAGTAACCTGCTGCCTGACGCCGCGTTACAGTAAACGACGCGCGGCTTCGACCACGATTTTCACGGCGTCGCTTTCTGTCTGTTTCATTGTCGCCGCGTCGGGGATCTCTTTCTGGGTACGGTTGACGATGACCCCGGCCACCATCCCGGCCCGCAGCCCTTGGCTGGCGCACATGGTTAACAGCGTAGCGGATTCCATCTCATAGTTGAGGACGCCCATCGCCTGCCACTCTTTCATCGATCCCTGGAAGCGATTTACCACGCGGCCTGAGAAGGTGTCGTAGCGCTCCTGGCCCGGATAGAAAGTGTCAGAAGAGGCCGTGATGCCGATGTGGGTCTTCGCGCCACAGGCTTCCGCGGCCGCCACCAGCGCGGTGGTGCAGGTAAAGTCAGCCACCGCCGGGAACTCCATCGGCGCAAAGTGCAGGCTGGCTCCATCCAGACGCACCGATGCGGTGGTGACCAGCACATCACCCACATTGATATGCGGCTGAATGGCGCCGGTGGTGCCCACACGCAGGAAAGTGCGCACGCCAAGCTGCGCCAGCTCTTCAACCGCGATGGAGGTCGAAGGACCGCCAATGCCGGTCGAGCAGACCACCACCGGTTTACCATCGAGCTTAGCCAGCCAGCTGGTGAATTCCCGGTGTGAGGCGAGATGCGTGGCATCTTCCATCAGTCCGGCAATCTTCTTCACACGCTCCGGGTCACCCGGCACAATCGCCAGGGTAGCGCCCTGGAGATCGGCTTTCGTCAGGCCAAGATGGAAAACGTCAGACTGTGTCATTTACAGACTCCTGTTATGGGAAGGTAGCGCGTCACTCTACGTCAGTGCGCCGGATAAATATGTGACAACATTCACTTAAGAAAATGAAAGTTACATTTTTCAGAATGGAAAGAGTGATTAATATCACACAATTACATCTCCTCTTCTCCCAGGATGACGGGCGGTGCTGTGTATGCGTCACCACAATGTTAAAGAGAGTGAGGAGAGTATTCGCTGATAACTCTGTTACCCCCACACCTGGCGCACAGACTATAGTTACGTGATTGCGCAATCGCTCGCACGGAGAGAATAATGAAAACCAGTGATAATATGGCACAAAAATCGGCGACCAACGGCTTTGCTCCTGCCGTGCAGCCCACCGCTTCCACCACCATCATCACCGACAGTCCGGCCATTCACTCAGGCGAGACCTCAGTGCCGAGCCAAGGCGAAAACATGCCCGCTTTCTACGCCAGACCCCAGTCTGCCAATGGCCCACTGCCGGTGGTGCTGGTGGTACAGGAAATTTTTGGTGTGCATGAGCATATCCGCGACATCTGCCGCCGTCTGGCGCTGGAAGGCTATCTGGCTATCGCCCCGGAACTCTATTTCCGCGAAGGCGATCCAACGGAGTATGACGATATTCCGACGCTGTTCAGCGAGCTGGTCAGCAAAGTGCCGGATACCCAGGTGCTGGCAGATCTGGACCACGCCGCAAACTGGGCGGCACGCAACGGCGGTGATATTCGTCGTATGGGCATTACCGGTTTCTGCTGGGGCGGTCGCATCAGCTGGCTCTATGCGGCACACAACCCACAGCTGCGCGCCGCGGCGGCCTGGTATGGACGGCTGACCGGTGAGAAAACGCTGAAGCAGCAGAAGCACCCGATCGATATTGCCGTCGATCTCAGCGCGCCGGTGCTCGGTTTATATGGCGGCCAGGATGACGGTATCCCGCTGGAGAGCGTCGAACTGATGCGCCAGGCGCTGCACGCGGCCAATGCCACCGCCGAGATCATCGTCTATCCCGACGCGGGCCATGCGTTTAACGCCGACTACCGTCCGAGCTACCATGCCGAATCCGCCCAGGATGGCTGGCAGCGGATGCTGGCCTGGTTCAGGCAGTATGGTGTGGCGTCTCAGTAAAAAAAAACAGGGCGCTGCTGAGCGCCCTGATCCTCTTTCCCCTGCGGCTCCGAACCGACTTACGCTGTCTCCCCGCGCAGCCGCTTCGCGGCCGTCACCATGTTCGCCAGCGCCTGACGGGTTTCCGTCCAGCCGCGCGTTTTCAGGCCGCAGTCCGGGTTAACCCACAGACGCTCCTGCGGGATGCGCTTCGCCGCTTTCTGCAACAGGGCTTCTATCCACTCAACGCTGGGTACGTTGGGCGAGTGAATATCATAGACGCCTGGCCCAATCTCATTCGGATACTCGAAATCTTTGAACGACTCCAGCAGCTCCATATCCGAACGCGAGGTTTCGATGGTGATCACATCGGCGTCCAGCGCCGCGATGGCGTCCATGATGTCGTTAAACTCGCAGTAACACATGTGGGTGTGGATCTGGGTTTCATCGCGCGCCACAGCGGCGTTGAGCCGGAAGGCATCCACCGCCCAGTTGAGATAGTCCGCCCACTCCGACTGGTGCAGCGGCAGACCTTCACGCAGTGCAGGCTCATCGATCTGAATAATCCCAATCCCGGCATTCTCCAGATCTTCCACTTCATCACGCAGTGCCAGCGCAATCTGCTTCGCGATGGTTTCACGGGAGACATCTTCGCGCGGGAATGACCAGCAGAGGATCGTCACTGGCCCGGTCAGCATCCCTTTGACCGGCTTGTCGGTCAGCGACTGGGCATATCTGGCCCATTCAACGGTAATCGCTTCCGGCCGGCTGACATCACCGATAATGACTGGCGGTTTGACGCAACGCGAGCCGTAGCTCTGTACCCAGCCATTCTGGGTGAAGACAAAACCATCCAGATGCTCGCCGAAGTACTCCACCATGTCGTTACGTTCCGCTTCGCCGTGAACCAGCACATCCAGCCCCAGACGCTCCTGCTCAATAATCGCCTGTTTGATATGCTCAGCGATGCCGGTGCGGTAGTGGTTGCTGTCAAGACGACCCTGTTTGAAGTCGAGGCGCAGGCCGCGGATTTCAGTGGTCTGCGGAAAAGAGCCGATGGTGGTGGTCGGCCAGGCAGGCAGGTTGAAACGCTGGCGCTGGGCGGCGGCCCGCACGCTGTAGACGCTCTGGCGCTGGCTATGCTGCGGCGTAATCGCCCGCAGGCGCTGGCTGACCGCCGCATTATGCACCCGGCTGGAGTGAGCGCGGGCGCGGATCGGCGCGCTCCAGGCTTCCAGTGACGCCGCATCGTTATGATTCAGCGCGTCACGCAGCAGCCGGAGTTCAGCACACTTCTGCAACGCGAAGGCGAACCAGCTTTTCACCTCATCATCCAGCCGGGTTTCGACGCTAAGATCGATCGGGCTGTGCAGCAGCGAACAGGAGGAGCCAATCCACAGCTGCTTACGCTTTGCGACCAGCGGTTGCAGCCGCTCAAACCAGCGGCTCAGATCGGCACGCCAGACGTTGCGACCGTTAATCACGCCCAGCGACAACAGCCAGCTTTCGGGCAGTTGCTGATTCAGCTGCTGAACATCATCCCGGCCATGCACCAGATCGACGTGCAGACCCTGTACCGGCAGCGCCCGGATTACCTCCAGATTCTGACCAATACTGTCAAAATAGGTGGTCAGCAGTAGCTTAACCTGCCCCTGAAGCGCCTCATACGCCGGTCTGAAGGCGGCGCGCCACGCTTCCGGCAGCTCCAGCGCCAGAGCCGGTTCATCAATCTGCACCCATTCAACGCCGCGCTTCGCCAGCTCTGCCAGCACCTGCTGATAGACCGGCAGGATCGCCGCCAGCAGCGTCAGGCGATCAAACGGCTCGCCTTTGACTTTACCCAGCCAGAGATAAGTCACCGGACCGAGCAATACAGGCTTGATACGATGGCCCAGCGCCAGCGCTTCATCCACTTCATCCAGCAGCTGGGTCCAGCTCAGGCGGAATGTCTGACCCTGAATAAACTCCGGCACCATGTAGTGATAGTTGGTGTTAAACCACTTGGTCATCTCCGCCGCCGCCGCCGGTTCACCGCTCGGCGCACGGCCACGTCCCACGCGGAACAGCGTATCGAGATCCACCGTCCCGGCCTGGTTCTGGTGCCGGGCGGGCACGTTGCCGAGCATCAGACTGGTGGTCAGCACATGATCGTACCAGGCGAAGTCGCCGACCGGCAGCAGATCGACGCCCGCCTCTTGCTGTTGCTGCCAGTGGCGCGCCCGCAGTTCGCGCCCCACTGCCAGCAGTTCCTGTTGGGTGCTGTTGCCCGCCCAGTAGCTCTCCTGAGCTTTTTTCAGTTCACGGCGCAGGCCAACACGGGGAAAGCCGAGGGTGTGGTTCAGGATAGTCATGTGCTGTTCTCCAGATAATCTTTCACTTTGGCTCTGATGGGCAGCCAAAGATGTTTAGCCGTCCAGATGTTTACACTGCTATAATCTGCGGGTAGTGTATGTTGCTCAAGCGCAATATGTTCATTTTCGATGTGAAGGACTCTCATGATCGAACTCAAGCACCTGCGGACGCTTCAGGCTCTGCGTAATACCGGTTCGCTGGCGGCGGCGGCGGCCCAGCTCCATCAGACCCAGTCGGCGTTGTCTCACCAGTTCAGCGATCTGGAACAGCGGCTGGGATTCCGCCTGTTCGTGCGTAAAAGTCAGCCGCTGCGCTTCACGCCGCAGGGCGATATTCTGCTGCAACTGGCCGAGCAGGTGCTGCCGCAGATCCAGCAGGCGCTACAGGCCTGTCATGAGCCGCAGCAGACCACGCTGCGGGTGGCGATTGAGTGTCATAGCTGTATTCAGTGGCTGACTCCGGCGCTGGACAAATTCCGCCAGAGCTGGCCGCAGGTGGTGATGGATTTTAAATCGGGCGTGACCTTTGATCCGCAGCCCGCCCTGCAACAGGGTGAGCTGGATGTGGTGCTGACCTCTGACATTCTGGCGCGCTCCGGTCTGTTCTACTCACCGATGTTTGATTTTGAAGTGCGGCTGGTGCTGGCGACCGATCATCCGCTGGCGCAGGTGGAGCATATTTCGCCGGAAGATTTAGCCGATGAGGTGTTGATGATCTATCCGGTGCAGCGTCAGCGTCTCGATATCTGGCGTCACTTTCTGCAACCGGCGGGTGTCAGTCCGGCGCTGAAGAGTGTGGATAATACCCTGCTGATGATTCAGATGGTCTCGGCGCGTATGGGCATCGCCGCCCTGCCGCACTGGGTGGTGGAGAGTTTTGAGAAGCAGGGGCTGGTGGTGACCCGGACACTGGGCCAGGGGCTGTGGAGCCGTCTCTACGCCGCGGTGCGCGAAGGTGAACAGCGTCAGCCGGTACTGGAAGCCTTTATCCGCTTTGCCCGCCAGCACGCCTGTGAGCATCTGCCTTTTGTGCGCGACGCGGCGCTTCCCGGTACGTTATTACAGCGCTAAGCGGGCGGGCACAAACCTGCGCGAACGGCGGCAAAATCCCCTATAATGCGCAGCCTGTCTGACTGACCATGAGAAGATCTCACCATGACTAACAACGATATTCTGCGCAGCGTGCGCTACATGCTCAACCTGAGCGATGCCAGAATGGTGGAGATTTTTGCGCTGGCGGAGTGTGAAGTTCCTGCGAGTGATATTCAGGCGTGGCTGAAAAAAGATGACGATGCCGCGTTCCGTCCCTGCCCTGATGTGCTGATGGGCTATTTTCTCAATGGCCTGATCTTTTATCGCCGTGGGAAAAGTGAAGATGCGCCAGCGCCGTCGATTGAGCGCAAGATGACCAATAACATCTTCATGAAGAAACTGCGTATCGCCTTCGATCTGAAAACCACCGACATTCCCGATGTACTGAAACGCGCCAATTTTACCGTTTCCCAGGCGGAAATTGGTGCGATTTTCCGCAAACCCGACCATAAAAACTACCGCGAGTGTGGCGACCAGATTCTGCGTAACTTCCTGAAAGGGCTGGCGATGATCCAGCGGCCTAAAAGCGAAAAGCCGGCTTAAGTTCTGTTGCTGATCGTTGCGAGCCCCTGGCTGGTCAGAGGTGGAGCGTGGACTTGCAAAGAGAGCCGGCCTCCCTCTGGTCCGGCCTCGCCATCGCTGGTACGTACGCTTTGCTCCTCTGCTGTGCCACCTCTTTCCCTCAGTTTCCTCATGGCTTTTTAAGACACCAGCGCCAGGCCAGCATCAGAGAGCAAAAGTGGGCCACGATGCAGATCGCCCGTTGCAGGGACAAAAACACCAGGAACGGTTATGAATCACAAGGTAAGATCGCTCCATGGTCATACTCTCCGCCATGAAGTGGGTGGTTTATCTCTCAGCTCTGCATCTCCTCATTTTAAGCCCATTCGGTTGAGGTTCTGCTAAAGAGTGTCAGGGTAAATCAGATATGGCACCGGGCTCGTTGATTAGTCTTTTTTCTGCTGATTGTCACCCACCGGCCGACTCCAGTCGTCGTCATATTTAATATTTCCCTCAATGTAAAACCACTCAATCCCTGCATAGGACATAGAGATATTTTCCATCATTCCAGGGGTTTGTGAGCCGGGCATAAAAGCGTGAACGGCGCTGACAGACATAATTACAATGCGGTTAAGCGTAATACGGTAAATTTCGTACTCAATACCCGCTTCGTTAATATCGTAATAATGGATAACCGCTTTTCTCAGACACCTTCCCTGACAGGCAGCATCGGCAAAAAATGGCGATGTTTTATCAATCTGTTTATGCAGAGAAAATGGAGCATGCTGGCGAGCGCCCATAAGCTTGCCAGTACTTGAGCATGTTTTCTGGCAGACACTATAACCACTGTTCATTATCTCAATAGCGCCCTCGCGGCCCAGAGCCATACAGCTTCCTTTAATGTGATTACCGTTTTCATCATAAACGTACATATAGGCGGGTAGAGACATTTTTTATTCCTTGTAAGTGCTCTTGACGTTCCAGTCAGTGTCTATAAAAAAAACGTAGCGATAATTTTTATTATTTAGCGTGTATGACACGCCGTAAGTGTAACCGGGTATCAGTGACAGATTTCGACAGGAATCCGGGTAGGAAAAGGTGACATCTTTATCTTCTGAAAACTCTTTATAAACACCATTCTGTACTGATGAAATGCTAAAACGGCTTAAAGAATCGGTTTTATCCATCGAGAAGCAAACGCGGTTTTTAGTGATGTGTATCGCGCGCCAGGGTGCCGCGCGATCTCCGACTCCGCAACCCATAAGGATAAAAAACAAGGGAAACAGGATAAGAAACTTGCTCATTGAGGAAAGCTCCCCAGCACTTTCTTATAGCGTGCCAG
This sequence comes from Pantoea sp. C2G6, assembly GCF_051336815.1. NCBI lineage: Bacteria > Pseudomonadati > Pseudomonadota > Gammaproteobacteria > Enterobacterales > Erwiniaceae > Pantoea > Pantoea sp. C2G6. The sequence goes on along the minus strand of NZ_JBGMNJ010000015.1, from coordinate 95,841 downwards.
CAGATTTATCGTTGGTTCTGAAGGGTCATAATTTTTAAGTCGGTAGAGGTCGCTGCGATTATTAAAGCCATAGGTTTTAAGTAACCAGTAGTCGCTGACAATACACGCCTGATTTTCTATGCCGTAATCCATGAGAGTCTGTTTATTGAGTTCGTAGTGATAATCTACGGCCCACGAGAAAGCACCGCGGGTTCTGACCATCATCCCGCGCTGATGCTGCCAGACATGCATCATTTCATGCAGGAAAAGATGCTGGCCGCCAATACGATCTAATACCCGGTGAGGTTGAGAAAAGTCAGGTTCATATACCCCTTCCTGAAAATACATTTCACCGTCAGGGGTCATCGCATAATTGTTAGCTTGCATGTTGAAAGGCAGGTAACTGGACCGATGCACCCAAACATCGCTATAGCGGATGCTGAAACTATAGAGTGTACGTGCCAGGTTGATCTCTCCTAATGTCAGAAGACGTACTCCTCCCCTGACAATGTCATTTATTTCCCTATAGCTCATACTCTCCTCGTATGTGCTCTCTCTCCTGAGAAGATTAATCTTCCTCTTTACCTGGTTAAAAATCAAACAATAGTTGTCTGGTACTTTGCCCCGGGCAGACCAGAAAATGGGCGCAGAGCGATCAGCATCCTGGCTTTCAGCCCTTGAAATAAGCTCGATGATACCGTCAAGCCTCCAGGGCTGGCGCGCCTGAAGAGCGAATCTTCCGGGCCAGGGATGGTCCGGCCGATCTACAGAAATGTGAAATCTCTCCGCGATCGGCCGCGCCAGACCGGGAGGCCGCACTCCTGTTACAGCCTCTGCTTATGACCGGTCACTGCGCCCCACCACCCAGCGCCTGTGCACCCACAGCGAGGCGAAGATCACCAGCGCACCCGCGATAAAGCTCGGCCAGTGCGGTTTCTCCTGCCAGATCGCCAGATTCACCAGCAGCCCGGCGGGCACGTGCATGTTATTCATAATACCCAGTGTGCCGGCATCGACCTGGGTCGCTCCGTAGTTCCACATAAAATAGCCGAGCCCTGACGCCGCCACTCCCAGCCAGACCAGAACGCCCCACTGCAATGAGGTGGTCGGTAACTTCTGTGGATTTCCCCAGACACCCCAAGCAATAACCGCAATCAATACCGCGCCCAGATAAAACCAGGAAAACGCCGTGTGCTGCGGCATCGGCCGGGTCTCCTGCAAACGCTTATAGCCCACCATCCCGGCGGCGAAGCAGATATTTGCCAGCTGCACTAACAGCAATCCAAACCAGAAATTGTCGCTGACTTTGTCATAACGAATAATGGCCGCCCCGCCGACCGCCAGCAGCGCACTGAAGATATAGCCAATACGAAGCGGACGGCGGCTGATCAGATCATAAATCAGCGTGACATAGAGCGGCGTCATCACCGTAAACAGCAGGAATTCCGACACGCTCAGGTAGAGATAAGCCTCAAAGCTCAGCAGATACATCACCCCTAACTGCAATGTCCCCACCAGCATGTAGAGCAGCAGCGTTGAAGGACGATAGCCACGCCAGCGCAAAAAGGGTAGAAAGACCAGGGCAGCCAGTCCCAGTCGCATCAGCACGGAAAACCAGCTATCCACCTGCCCCGCAAGGTATTCGCCAATCAGACTAAACGAAAAGGCCCAGAGAATGGTGGTAACGATCAATAAGAACACGGTAACGACCCCGAAATGAACAGGCCGTCAGTGTAAACAATGTGCCGCTATCAGGCTGCGAAATCTGGTTGACATCTGGTTACTGACCAGGCAATCAGACTGGCCGCAGATGCGGTAACCGCAGACTGATATAAATACCGTTTGAAGGGGTTTTCAGCCAGATAAAATGCGCGAAATAAACCATCCAATGATCACTTTCGCTCCATATTGTAATAAAACTGTAACAAATGTGTCATTCATCACAGTAACGTTGCGCAACTACCACTATCCTTTGCGCGAAATGGAACATCACACCGCCATTTTATCTTGCCTTTTTCTTGCCCCAACCTGCTGGGAATGTAAAACCATAATGCGCCCTGGAGGGCCTCACTCATGTTGAGTATTTTTAAACCTGCACCACGCCAGGCGCAGGTAGCAGAGGATCGCGTCGATCCTCTCTACCGTCGTCTGCGCTGGCAAATTTTCATCGGGATCTTTTTTGGTTACGCGGCCTACTACCTGGTCCGTAAAAACTTCGCGCTCGCCATGCCTTATCTGGTCGAGCAGGGCTTCTCCCGTGGCGACCTCGGTTTTGCCCTGTCGGGCATCTCCATTGCCTACGGCTTTTCAAAGTTCATCATGGGCTCGGTCTCTGACCGATCTAACCCGCGGGTCTTTTTACCGGCTGGCCTGATTCTGGCTGCCACGGTGATGCTGATTATGGGGTTCGTTCCCTGGGCGACCTCCAGCATCATGGTGATGTTCGTGCTGCTGTTTATCTGCGGCTGGTTCCAGGGCATGGGCTGGCCGCCGTGTGGCCGGACGATGGTGCACTGGTGGTCACAGAAGGAGCGCGGCAGGATTGTCTCGGTGTGGAACTGCGCCCATAACGTCGGCGGCGGCATCCCGCCACTGCTGTTCCTGCTCGGTATGGCGTGGTTTAACGACTGGAAAGCGGCGCTCTACATGCCTGCTTTTGGGGCGATTGCCATTGCGATTCTGGCCTTTGCGCTGATGCGCGACACGCCGCAATCCTGTGGTCTGCCACCGATTGAAGAGTACAAAAATGACTATCCGCGCGACTACGATGCCAGCCACGAAGAGGAGCTGACCGCGAAGCAGATCTTCATGAAATATGTGCTGCCGAACAAGCTGCTGTGGTACATCGCGCTGGCTAACGTCTTTGTCTATCTGCTGCGCTACGGCATCCTCGACTGGTCACCGACCTACCTGAAAGAGGTGAAGCACTTCACGCTGGATAAGTCGTCGTGGGCCTACTTCCTGTATGAATATGCGGGAATACCAGGCACGCTGCTGTGCGGCTGGATGTCGGACAAAGTATTCCGGGGTAATCGCGGCGCGACCGGGGTCTTCTTTATGACGCTGGTGACGATTGCGACCGTGGTTTACTGGCTCAACCCGGCGGGCAATCCGGGCGTTGATATGGCCTGTATGATCGTGATTGGCTTCCTGATCTACGGCCCGGTGATGCTGATTGGTCTGCACGCGCTGGAACTGGCACCGAAGAAAGCGGCAGGAACCGCAGCGGGCTTTACCGGCCTGTTCGGCTACCTGGGCGGCTCGGTCGCGGCCAGCGCCATTGTCGGCTACACCGTGGATTACTTCGGCTGGGACGGCGGTTTCCTGGTGATGATTGTCGGCTGCGTGCTGGCGGTGATCCTGCTGTTACTGACCATGGTCAGTGAACACAAGCACAAACAGAACCTCGCCGGATAGCCATCAAATAACCCGCGAAATCGCGGGTTATTTCTTTGGCTACTTAATCAATATAAAGTTGTGTAGTTTTGCAGCGATATAACGCTGCCAGCTTCTCAAGCGTTTGTTTCTGTGGTTTTTTTCGTGACTCTAATTTCGATACGCCCGCCTGGGTGATACCTAATTGCCTGGCAACCTCTTCCTGTGACATTTCTCTGTGTAAGCGCCAGGCAACATGCAACGGAACCAACTGTCTGCGACTGATTTTCAATACATCATGGGGAATGAGGTCATCATCATCCGGGCCAGCTTTATAGGGAACAGACTCAAATGCCTCTTCTAAATGACTTTCAGCCATTAATTTATTAAATAATTCAATGGGAATAACAGCACCAGTGCGATTCCCGCGCTCATCGGTCAGGAACTGTATAGCATTCATGGGTAATGACTCCTTAAAGTGGCGGCAGGCCAGAGCACTGGTTATCCGCCGATGCGACTTACATGCGTTTTTTCTGCCTGAAACAGAGTAGAGAGGTTAGCCAGGCGGGTTGCCCCTGCCTTCCCGTTAGCGCTTTTTGTAAGTGGTCGATGTTCTTCTCAACACTTCCAGAATCTCTATCACCACCGGCTGCCCTTTTTCTATCCGCCAGAGAACGCGATAGCTACCCACCACCAGCTTCATGCGCTTCTCTTTATCATCAGTCAGTTTTTCAACTTTCAGATGGGCAATGTTGGGCCAGTCAGCCAGCGCTTCCACCGACTCCTCAATAGCATCACCCTCTTTCTGAGGCAGCCTAAAAAGCTGCTTTGATGCCTTTTTCGACCAGTTTATTTCTGGCATCTTTCACCTCTCCCTGGTGTTAAAGAATGGCCTCCGCTGATTACGCCTTAACCCTAACTTAATTTAGTCATTGTTTCCATAGAACAGTTATAAAATGGGGTTTTTAGTTATAAACCCATGACTATTTTCTGATCAGCCTCTTTCCTGACGTAAAAAAGCCGCCTTCTGTGAAGGCGGCTTTCATTATGCTTGCTGAGGGCGCTCTGCGTTCAGGCTCACCGGGCACTCAGCCCGCGAAAAGCGCTCGCAGCATCTGCGGCACCGCGTCTTCAGCATTCGAGCCAATCACCTCCAGCTCGGGTAAGGTATCTTTCAGCCGCTGATGGGCGTTCTGCATGATATAACCCTTACCCGCCATGCTCAGCATCTCCACATCATTCATGCCGTCGCCAAAGGCGATACAGTTTTGCAGCGTATAACCCAGCTGCTTCGCCACCGCTTCCAGCGCATGCCCTTTCGACACGCCGCCCGCCATCACTTCCAGGCAGGTTGGAAGTGAGAAGCTGACGTTAACCCGATCGCCCCAGCGCGCTTCAATCGCCTGCTCCATCGGGATCAGATGCGCAGGATCTTCACAGGTGAAAAAGACTTTGCTGATGTTATCGGTGGGCAGCAGGCCCGGCTCATAGACCTGGTAGTTAAACACCGACTCGCGGAAGTAGTCTGTCTCGGCCGGACTGGCGCGGCTGATAAACCACTCATCGTCACGGTAGACGTGCGTCAGGATCTCGGGATGATGATATTGCAGACCAAACAGATCGCTGGCGATATCGGCGTCCAGATTGTGACTGAAAACCAGCTCGCCTCCGGCGTCGTGTACCCGCGCGCCGTTTGAGGTAATCATGTAGGCCGGAATCGCCAGGCTGTCGCGCATCTGTCCGACATCAATATGGTGGCGGCCAGTGGCAAAAATGAAATGAACATCTCTGGCCACCAGCTGTTGCAGCGTTTCACGCGCAAAAGGAGTCAGGCGATGTTCGGGAGAAAGCAGCGTGCCATCCAGATCGGATGCAACGATATGATGCATGAAAACCTCAGTTCCTGGGTTCAGCCGGCCACAGCCGGTCAGATAAGTTAGGTCAGTGATGCGCCGAAAAAAAGTCGACCACTGCATTGAGCGCTTCGGCACGCATGTCATCTTTTTCAAACAGGATCTCATGACGCGCACCCTTGATCACCCGTGGCTTGTTGCCTTCACACGGATGACCCGCCGCGGCCATCGCGGCACAAAACAGGTCCTGCGAGCGATTATCGACCACCCGATCATCGCTGGCCTGAAGCAGCAGCAGCGGCGTGGTGATTTTATCGACCTGACTGATGATGCTGCGACCCGCATGAATGCCTTCGCGCACCCAGTGATAGGTCGGGCCACCGACGCGAATCGCCGGATCGTCGGCATAAAAACGCAGGTTACGCCGGTAACGCTCGGCGCTGTGCGTCAGCCGGTTGATGCCAAACGGATGCGCGCGCCAGCGTCCGGTGCCCAGCGCATAGCCGTCGCGTAAAGCCGGGCGCTTCTCCGCCCAGTCGAGAATGCGATGAGCCAGAAAAGAGGGCAACGGCAACGCGATACCAAACATCGGGGCCACCAGGGCTGCCGCGTGAAAAGCCTGCGGCTGACGCGCCAGGAACAGCGTTAAAATCGCGCCGCCCATGGAGTGCGCCAGCGCATAACGCTGCTGATAGTGACCGCTGACAATCTCTTTCAGATAGAGCGTTTCAAGATCCTCGACGTAATCGGTGAACTCCGCCACGTGACCGCGGTGTGAATCCTCCAGCAGCCGATCGGAACGCCCCTGACCGCGATGATCGAGGATCACCACATCAAATCCGCAGTGGAACAGATCGTACGCCAGCTCAGGATATTTTATGTAACTCTCGATGCGTCCCGGCACAATCAGGATCACACGCTTGTGTTGCGGCGATGTGAAACGAACGTAACGCAGCGTCAGATTACCGACGCCGGTAAACTCGCACTCTTCACGACGATGCCAGAAGTCGAGCAGCGGTCCGGTGGCGAAGGCAGCAAAGGCTTTTTCTCGTCGCAGCCAACTGGCTTTGTGGTGATTCATTCGCCCTCCTGATGACCGGAAAAAAGAGTCTTTAACGCCATGCGCAGACCATAGCGCCGCGCTTATTTCTGGCGTATTGTGTCACATTTCCGCCACTAAAGAGAGCGCAACCCATGACCATCGAATGGTGGCTGACCTATCTGCTGACCACCACAATTCTTAGCCTGTCGCCCGGCTCCGGCGCGATCAACACCATGAGTACCGGCATCAGTCACGGCTATCGCGGCACGGTCGCCTCTATCTCCGGTTTGCAGGTCGGACTGGCGCTGCATATCGTGCTGGTCGGCATCGGCCTCGGCGCGCTCTTTTCGCAGTCGCTGCTGGCGTTTGAAATTCTGAAATGGGCCGGTGCCGCCTATCTGGTCTGGCTGGGTATTCAGCAGTGGCGCTCTGCGGGCGGCATCGATCTCGATGCGGTCGCCAGAGCGATGCCGCGTCGTCGCCTGTTTAAGCGCGCGGTGCTGGTTAATCTGACCAACCCGAAAAGCATCGTCTTTCTGGCGGCGCTGTTCCCGCAGTTTATCCAGCCGCACCAGCCGCTGTTTATGCAGTATCTGGTGCTGGGCGTCACCACCATTGTGGTCGATATTGTGGTGATGATTGGCTACGCCACCCTGGCGACGCGAATTGCTGGCTGGATTAAAGGTCCGAAGCAGATGAAGTTAATGAACCGTATTTTTGGCGGGCTGTTTATGGCGGTGGGCGCACTGCTGGCCAGCGCCAGAAAGATCGCTTAAGCCCTGTTGCGCCAGTGTCACTGCGAAAGCTGGCGCAACAGGTTGCTCTACCCTCTGCTGCTTTTCAGCGGCAGCGGGCGCAGCACAACGATGCCCGGTTTCAGGCGCATATAGTCGCTGAACGGCGCATCGACAACCTGACGGCTGGCGGCCAGCGAAGAGGCGTTTCTGAACCAGAGCTGGCCATCATGCCGGACGGCAATCCCCACGTGCGACACATCCAGACCCTCCGCCGGGCTGTAAACGCCCACATAGTCACCATTTTCAATCCGATCCAGAACCTGGCGGGTGATCGCCGAAGCGGGGATATAGGTGATACTGCGTGAAACCACCCTCAGGCCCGGCACATAGACTATGCCATCCGCTTTACGGTTGAGCTGCTTCACCACCCTGACCACCCGCGGGCTGAGGCTGCGGGTAACGTCATCCGCGTTACGCGGGCTCTCCGCGAACCAGTCTGAGAAAAAGTGGCGGCGCGTCAGATAGCTGACCTCTTCCTCAACGTAGCGGGTGCGAATCAGGTTAGCCTGGAAGCTCGCCCTGTCGTGGCTGCGGCTCAGCGCCTGAACGTAATCAATCAGCGTATAACAGTCGACGCCGCTGAAGTTCATCACCAGCGCTTCCGGGGTGTCGGGGGAGCCGATCAGGGTATCCGCCTGATAGGGCGTACCGAGAAACGCGGCTGAGATCTGGCTGATCTTCTCTCCCTGCGGCATGTCAGGTTTCGACGCCAGCTCTGCCATTATCCGGGTCACTTTGTCCGCCGCTGGCGGCTGAGCCGTGGCAGCAGAAGGCGCAGCCGTGGGCACGGGTGGGGTGCAGCCGCTGAGCAGCGCGGCCAGCAGTAACGTTAATAGCGTTTTAAAGCGCATCATCCTCTCCATGAAAAATTGTCCTTCGCCCTGACCTTACCGGAGGTGATGGTTTCATTGATTAACCAATGGTGACTATTTAGCTGCGGTTGCAGCTGACCGGCGTCAGCAGGCGCAGAATGTGACAGACATCACACTCATCACGCTTCAGCGGCGGGAAAGGAGAGGTGCAGAGGAGAAGGAGCGCAGTGCGCGCTCCTGTTTCGAAGAGAAGCCGTTAGCGCGAAATAATCAGATGGATACCAAAACCGGCGAACAGCACGCCCGCCACCCCATCGACCCATTTTGCCAGTCGCTGATATTTAGCCCGCATCCACGGCAGCGCGAAGATGGCTGTCACCAGGGTAAACCAGGCAAAGGTCTCACCGAGCATCAGCATAAACAGACCCCAGCGCTCCACGGCACCCACATCATCACCGACAAACAGCGAGAAGACGCTGCCGAAGTAGATGATCGCTTTCGGATTAGAGAGGTTGGTCAGCAGCCCCTTGAGAAAGGTCATGCCGCGTTTCGGCAGCTCCACGACCGGCTCCTCCTGCTGCGGCTGTTTGTGCCGCTGGCGGGCTGAACAGAGCAACTGCCAGCCCATCCACAGCAGATAGAGTCCGCCGCCGACCATAATGATCTGATGCAGCCAGGCCATTTTTTGCAGGATCAGATGCAGCCCCATCAGCGCGACACCCGCCCAGACGGCCACCCCGAGCGTAATCCCCAGCACGCCCATCATCGCCTCTTTGCGCGAACGGCTGGCGGCGATTTGTGAAACAAAAAAGAAGTCGGGGCCGGGGCTCATCAGCGCCACCAGATGCACCAGCGCCACAGTTGCGAATAATATCAGCATGATCAATGTCCTTTACTCTTCATCAAGATGCTCTTTGATCATCACCAGGAAAGGTTTACCAAAGCGCTCCAGTTTGCGGTGACCGACGCCATTGACGCTCAGCATCTCTGACGCGCTCACCGGCATCTGCTCCGCCATCTCTATCAGCGTGGCGTCATTAAAGACCACGTAAGGCGGAATGTTCTCTTCATCGGCGATCGCTTTGCGCAGCTTACGCAGCTTGGCAAACAGTTTGCGATCGTAGTTGCCAGCGTGAAACTTCGCCGGCCCGCTGCTCTTCGGCTTCACGGTGACCAGTCGCGGTACCGCCAGCATCAGCGGCACTTCACCGCGCAACACCGGCCGCGCCGCCTCGGTCAGTTGCAGCGCCGAATGCATTGCAATATTTTGCGTCACCAGACCCAGATGGATCAGTTGACGTAACACGCTCACCCAATGTTCGTGGCTCTGGTCTTTGCCCAGCCCATAGACCGGCAGTTTGTCATGGCCCTGTTCCCGGATGCGCTGATTGTTGGCCCCGCGCAGCACTTCCACGATATAACCCATGCCGAAACGCTGACCCACGCGGTAGATGCCGGAAAGCGCTTTTTGCGCTTCGACCAGGCCATCATAGCGCTTAGGCGGATCGAGACAGATGTCGCAGTTGTCGCACGGCTGCTGACGACCCTCACCGAAATAGTTGAGCAGCACCAGACGGCGGCAGGTCTGCGCTTCGGCAAACGCGCCCATGGCGTTGAGCTTGTGGCGCTCAATATCCTGGAGCGGACCGGGGACTTTCTCTTCCAGACATTTACGCAGCCAGGCCATATCCGCCGGATCGTAAAGCATCATCGCCTCAGCGGGCAGACCATCACGTCCGGCACGCCCGGTTTCCTGATAGTAGGACTCGATGTTACGCGGAATATCGAAGTGAACCACAAACCGCACGTTGGGTTTGTTGATGCCCATACCAAAGGCGACCGTCGCCACCACGATTTGCAGATCGTCCCGCTGGAAAGCTTCCTGCACCCGGGCGCGCTGTTCGCTGTCGATACCGGCGTGATACGCCCCGACGCTGAAGCCACGGCTTTGCAATCGGGCGGCGGTATCTTCCACTTTCGCCCGACTGTTGCAGTAAATAATGCCGCATTTACCGCGCTGATCCTGCACGTAGCGCAGCAGCTGATCGGTAGGTTTGAATTTTTCGACCAGCGTGTAGCGGATATTGGGACGATCAAAACTGCTGATCTGGATCAGCGGGTCCCGCATATGCAGCAGGTTAACGATGTCGTTGCGGGTGGTTTCATCCGCGGTAGCGGTCAGCGCCATCACCGGCAGCTCCGGGAAACGCTGACGCATCTGTCCGAGCGCGCCATATTCCGGGCGGAAATCGTGGCCCCACTGGGAAATACAGTGCGCTTCGTCCACCGCCAGCATCGTCGGCTGCCAGTACGCCAGATTTTCCAGGAAGTTATCCATCATCAGGCGTTCAGGCGCGATATAGAGCAGCTTCACCCGGCCGGTGCGACAATCCGCCATCACCGCCTGCTGCTGTTCACGTGTCATGGTGGAGTTGAGACAGGCCGCCGCCACGCCGTTGGCCAGCAGCTGGTCCACCTGATCTTTCATCAGCGAGATCAGCGGCGACACCACCAGCGTCAGCCCCTCGCGCACCAGCGCCGGGATCTGATAGCAGAGCGATTTCCCACCGCCGGTGGGCATGACCACCAGACAGTCGCGCCCGCTCAGCGCCTGATTGATGATCGTCTGCTGACCGGGACGAAACTGCTGATAGCCGAAGGTATCCTGCAATACCTGCTGCGCCAGCGCTTCCTGATTAAGAACTGCCGAGGTTGCCACTCTATTCCTGTCTTACGTTATTGATTAGAACAAGTCGTTAAGCGTTACGCCCACACCCAGCCGCGTCTGACGATGGTTGTAATCGATCAGAGATTCGCCGTAGCCGCTGAATAGCTGAGTATAGAAGCGAACATGCTCGGTGATCGGATAGCTCCAGCCCAGGGTCGCGCCGCCATAACCGCTGTTCCAGTTATAGTTGCCCTCTACGCTGAAGATATTGTCGCCGGCCATATACCCGAATTTAGCCCGGTAGTAGCCCATATATTTGGTAATATCGGGATTATCATCGTTATTTTCGTTTTCGGGCAGGCGATACCAGGGTTTGATCTCCGCCAGAAAATTACCGTTCTCCGCCATCAGACGGGCATAGACGCGGTTCCAGCTGCGCGAGGTGGGATCGCTGCGGCCATTGGATTGATGGTTCAGACCCACTTCAACATCACGCAGCGTCCAGCCCGCGAACGAGTAATCGGTCGCCCAGCCAAGAAAAATCTGCGGCTCGTAGTTGGTTTCACGGAACGGCGAGGATTCGCTCTGGTTCGACAGCTGCCACCAGGAGCGCTGGGTATAAGAGGCGGCCAGCACCGAATTGTCACCCAGAATACCGCGCCACAGCGGAAATGCCAGGCTGAGCTGGAATTTCACTTCATCTTTACGGGCATTTTTCCCCCAGTTATAGGAAGAGATCGCCTCTTTATCGATGTCGCTGGTATAGGTGTAGAGCAGATAGTTGTTCTCGTAAGGATAGAGAACAAAAGGGTTATCGTGCTTCTCCAGCAGATTGGCGATGATGCTGCCACGTACCTGTGGCGTGTCATGAACCTCTTTAATCTGAGCTTCATCTGCCTGCGCCAGGGCAGGAAAGATCAACATAGCCGCCAGCAAGGCGCGATGCTTACGCATAGAATTCTCCGGTGAGCGCTGCGTACTAAATATCCGAAAGGGTGTCGTCAAAAGCAGGCCATTCTACACACAAATGGCAGTGAGCATGAGTGCTGATTTCTTAAACTGGAAACCCCCTCGCGAGCGGCATAGAATACACAACTCATTAACGTTCCGCGCCCCTCTGGCCCGATTTTTTCAGGACACCTCATCATGTCATCACTGGTGCTGACTCAGCAGGAAGCTCGCCATCTGGTCGGCGAAATTTTCGTTTATCACATGCCGTTTAACCAGGCGTTAGGGCTGGAACTGCTGCGCCTTGATGCCGACTATGCCGAAATCAGTTTTGCTAACAAAACCATGCTGGTGGGCAACCAGGCGCAGCAGATTCTGCACGGCGGGGTGATCGCCTCGGTGCTGGACGTGGCGGCGGGTATGGTCTGCGTCAGTAATGCCCTGACGCGCCAGGAGAGTATCAGCGAAGCGGAGCTGCGCCAGCGGCTGTCGCGCATGGGCACCATCGATATGCGCGTCGACTATCTGCGCCCCGGACGCGGCGAACGTTTCACCGCCACCAGCAGCCTGCTGCGCGCCGGTAATAAAGTCGCGGTCGCCCGCGTCGAACTGCACAACCAACAGGGCGACTATATCGCCACGGCAACCGCCACCTATCTGATCGGCTGATGACGCCTTTAACGGACTGAATATGGATACGCAACAGACTCGCCAGGGCGTTGGTTTTGCGCTGGGTGCTTACTTTATCTGGGGCATCGCCCCGGCTTATTTCAAGCTGGTTAAGCAGGTTCCGGCCACGGAAATCATGACACACCGGGTAATCTGGTCGGCGCTGTTTATGCTGCTGCTGATCACCCTGAGCCGCAGCTGGCCCGGCGTGCGCAGTGTGTTACGCCAGCCCAAAAAGGTGCTGCTGCTGGCGCTGACCGCGATCACTATCGGCGGCAACTGGCTGCTGTTTATCTGGGCGGTGAACAATCAGCACATGCTGGAAGCCAGCCTCGGCTACTTTATTAACCCACTGATCAACGTGGTGTTCGGCATGCTGTTTCTGCGCGAGCGGTTCCGCCGGTTGCAGTGGCTGGCGGTGCTACTGGCCACGCTGGGTGTGCTGGTGCAGCTCTGGAAGTTTGGCTCGCTGCCGGTGATTGCGCTGGGGCTGGCGCTGAGTTTTGCCCTCTATGGCCTGGTGCGTAAAAAGATTCAGGTCGATGCGCAGAGCGGGATGCTGATTGAGACCCTATGGCTGTTTCCGCTGGCGGCGATCTATCTGTTTGGCTTTGCCGACAGCGCCACCAGCCACTTAGCGGCTAACCCGCTGAGCCTCAATCTGAAGCTGGTCGCGGCGGGGATCGTTACCACCATTCCGCTGATGCTGTTCGCCGCCGCCTGTAGCCGCCTGCGCCTCTCCACCGTCGGCTTCTTTCAGTATCTCGGACCGACACTGATGTTTATCCTGGCGGTCGCCTTTTACGGGGAAACCATCACGCCAGACAAGATGGTGACGTTTGGCTTTATCTGGCTGGCGCTGCTGGTGTTTGTCTGCGATGCGGTGGCGTTTTCATTCCGCGCCCGTGCCCGTGCGCGCATAGCGTGAGATAAAACGCGCCATCGCCGGGCCGGTCAGCAGGATGGTAAAGAGGCGCAGAGTCTGTAGCGCCATCACAAAGGCGATGTTCACCTGGCTTCCCGCCGCGATGATCGCCACCGTGTCCAGCCCGCCTGGACTGGTGGCGAGATAGGCGGTCATCAGATCAATATCCAGCACCCGCGTCAGCATCCACGCCAGCCCGCCACACAGCAGCATCAGCCCGAAGATCGAGGCCAGCATCTGCGGCAGCGTGCGCCAGGCCAGCAGAAAAATGGGCCGGGTAAAACGGAGCCCCACGCTCCAGCCAATCAGCGCATAGGCCAGCGCCAGCAGCCATTCCGGCACCTGTAACAGCGCCACACCACTGCTGTTCAGCGCCGCGCCCGCCAGCGCCGGCAGCAGCAGCGCGCCGGAAGGGATGCGCAGCCGGGTGCCGAGCCACGCGCCCGCCAGCATCACCCCCAGCGTGATCGCAAAGCCGCGATTCAGCGGCGGGAACCAGAGCAGCGAAGCGCTGTGCGCCCCCTCGTCCAGCCCGATACGCGCCACCAGCGCGGCCGCCGACGCGACAAACAGCACCCGCAGATACTGCATAAAGGCCACCAGCCGCACGTCAGCGCCAAAGTCGCCGGCCATCGCCACCATCGCCGACGCGCCGCCCGGCGACGATCCCCACGCGCCGGTCGGGCCAGGCAGCTGACTGAATCGCACCAGCAGAAAGCCGGAGAGACCGCTGGCCGCCAGCGTCAGCAGCAACACCGCCAGCACGATCGGCCACTCCTGAATCAGCGGCGTCAGAATCGAAGGCGACAGGCTCTGGGCTATCATGCAGCCCAGCACCGCCTGCGCCAGCAGAAACAGCCGTTTATCAATGCGCAGCGTGGCGCCTGACAGCCCCATCACTACACCCACTATCATCGGCCCCAGCAACAGTGCGGCAGGCACATAAAAATAGTGCAGCACCGCGCCCAGCAGCACCGAACTCAACAGCAGCAGCGTCCACTGCGCGCGCAAAGAGAAAGCGTCCATAAGAAGTTAATTTTTTGTAAAAACGGAGAGGTCAGATTACGCAGAAACGGAGACGGGAGCCAGCAAAACGGGCCATTTGCCGATGGCCCGCATGTTTTTATAACCAGTTTTTACGCTTAAAGTAGAGATAAGGTGCCAGGCCAGCCAGGATCATCAGGCCGATAGCCGCCGGATAGCCAAAGCTCCACTTCAGTTCCGGCATAAACTCAAAGTTCATGCCGTAGCTGGACGCCACCAGCGTTGGCGGCAGAAACACCACCGAGACCACCGAGAAGATCTTGATGATGCGGTTCTGCTCAATGTTGATAAAGCCCATTGCCGCCTGCATCAGGAAGTTCACCTTCTGGAACAGCGACTCGTTGTGGGGCAGCAGCGATTCGATGTCGCGCAGGATCTCCCGCGCCTGCTCCAGCTGATTGCCCGGCAGGCGCGCTTTTCGCACCAGGAAGTTCAGGGCGCGCTGGGTATCCATCAGACAGAGACGCACTTTCCAGCCAATATCTTCCAGCTCGGCTAAGCGTGACAGCGCCAGATCGTACTCTTCACCCTGCTGTCCTTCCATGATCACCCGGCTGAGTTTCTCCAGCGCGCTGTAGATGTTCTCAATCTCATCCGCCAGCTGTTCAATTTTGGTTTCAAACAGGTCGAGCAGCAGCTCGAACGCATTGCCATCGATCAGGGTCTGGTTACGGGCGCGCATCCGGTAGAGGCGAAAGGCGGGCAGCTCACGTTCGCGCAGCGTGTAGAGACGATCTTCACGGATGGTGAACGCCACGGTGGAGTTACCGGCGTGATCGTCAGCATCTTCATAAAAGAAGAAGGAGTGAATATGCAGGCCATCTTCATCTTCGAAGAAACGTGCTGAAGCCTCAATGTCTTCCAGTTCGGGCCGCGTCGCCAGGCTCTGGCCCAGCTCCGATTGCACCCGCTCACGCTCTCCCTCTTCCGGCTCGATCAGATCGACCCAGACGGAGGTGGTCAGTTTGTCGTTTTCGTCTTCCAGCTCCAGTCGCGTCAGGCGGCTGTGATCCAGTTTAAATGCGCTCAGCATAGCAATACTCCCCATTGCAGACTAAATGGGACAAGGCGGTCAGCCGTTCCTTTATAGGTAACGATCAGCCTGAACACGGAAACGGAGTTTCAAGGGTAAATCAGTGCTGACTCACGCGACGGGATAAAAAAGGGAGGTCGCGGATAACCCCTAAGGCTACCCGCGTAAAGAGGTAGCCTTAGATGTTATTCCTGGTATCCAGGTGACTGAGCCAGCATCGACTGGGCGTGTCCAAGGCATTGTCCTCTCATGATAATAGTGGGCGCATGTTACGCTGAGACGAAAAAGTCGTCAACCGCACACTAAAGGGTTTCCAGCTTCGCGTAAGCCGCGACTAACCACTTGATTCCCTGCCCCTGGAAAGCGACCTGAAGCCGGCTGTGTTCCCCGCTGCCTTCCAGATTAATGATGGTGCCTTCGCCAAATTTTGCGTGGTGAACACGCTGGCCCAGCGCGAATCCGCTGTCGTTTTTGCTCACCGGCGCACCCATGCGCTGATGGTTCACCGGACGGCTGACGCTGGCGCGCAGCCGCACCTCTTCGATGCACTCTTCAGGCAGCTCGCCGATAAAACGTGAAGGGCGGTGATACACTTCCTTACCATAGAGTCGGCGGGTTTCAGCGTAGGTCAGCGTCAGCTTGAGCATCGCACGGGTCACACCGACGTAAGCCAGTCGGCGCTCCTCTTCCAGACGGCCACCTTCATCCAGCGACATCTGGCTCGGGAACATTCCCTCTTCCATGCCGACGATAAACACCTGGCTGAACTCCAGCCCTTTGGCGGAGTGCAGCGTCATCAGCTGAACCGCATCCTGCCATTTGTCCGCCTGACCTTCGCCCGCTTCCAGCGCCGCATGGGATAAAAAGGCCTGAAGCGGCATCAGATCTTCATTTTCATCCTGATAGCTGAACTGGCGGGTCGCCGTCACCAGCTCCTCAAGGTTTTCGATCCGCGCCTGGCCCTTCTCCCCTTTCTCCTGCTCATACATCAGCCACAGACCGGAATCCTTGATCACCCGGTCCGTCTGGATATGCAGCGGCAGATCAGCAGTTTCGGTCGCCAGCGAGTCGACCAGCTCACAGAAGCGTTGCAGCGCCGACGCGGCCCGGCCAGCCAGCGCGCGACTTTGCAGCAGTTCGCGCGTGGCCTGCCAGAGCGTCATCTGACGTTCGCGTGCGGTCTGTCGCACCACGTCGAGTGTGCGATCGCCCACGCCGCGCGTCGGGGTATTCACCACGCGCTCAAACGCCGCGTCATCATTGCGGTTAGCCATCAGACGCAGATAGGCGAGCGCATCCTTGATCTCCTGACGTTCGAAGAAGCGCATACCGCCATAAATCCGGTAGGGCATACTGCTTTGCAGCAGCGCCTCTTCCAGCACGCGCGACTGGGCGTTGCTGCGATAGAGGATGGCGCAGTCATTCAGCGCGTTGCCGTTCTCCATCCAGCTCTTGATACGGCCGACCACAAAGCGCGCTTCATCCAGCTCATTAAAGGCGCAGTAGATGGAGATCGGTTCGCCGTCGCTGCCTTCGGTCCAGAGCTCTTTACCCAGACGGCCATTGTTGTTGGCGATCAGGGCGTTGGCTGACTTCAGAATGTTATTGGTCGAGCGGTAGTTTTGCTCCAGGCGGATGGTCTCCGCGCCAGGGAAATCGCGCAGGAAGCGCTGGATATTTTCGACCTGCGCCCCGCGCCAGCCATAAATCGACTGGTCATCATCACCCACGATAATCACCCGGCCGCTGTCGCCCGCCAGCATCCGAATCCAGGCGTACTGAATGTTGTTGGTATCCTGAAACTCATCCACCAGCACATTAGTGAAACGTTCACGGTAGTGATTGAGAATGTGCGGCTTGTTGAGCCACAGCTCGTGGGCGCGCAGCAGCAGCTCGGCGAAGTCGACTAAACCGGCGCGATCGCACGCTTCCTGATAGGCCTGATAGATGCGCAGCCAGGTCTGCTCAATCGGGTTGCCGTAGCTTTCGATATGCTGTGGACGCAGCCCTTCATCTTTTTTGCCGTTGATGTACCACATGCCCTGACGCGCAGGCCACTGCTTCTCATCGAGGTTCATCGATTTGATCAGGCGCTTCAGCAGACGCAGCTGATCTTCACTGTCGAGGATCTGAAAATCCTGCGGCAGATTGGCATCAAGGTGGTGGGCGCGCAATAAGCGGTGCGCCAGCCCGTGGAAGGTGCCGATCCACATGCCGCCCTGACTGGTGCCGATCAGCTGTTCAATGCGGTGACGCATCTCTGCCGCCGCTTTGTTGGTGAAGGTCACCGCCATAATCGAGTAAGGCGAACAGTTCTCCACCGACATCAGCCAGGCGATGCGGTGCACCAGCACCCGCGTTTTACCACTGCCCGCGCCTGCCAGCACCAGCAGGTTATTGCGCGGAGCCGCCACGGCAGCGCGCTGATTGTCATTCAAACCATCGAGCAGTTCAGAAACGTCCATAAGCACCGTTTACCAGAAAAAAAGCGTGGTCGTCGCCCGCGCGGTTGCGGCTGTTGTCAGGCAGGATCGCAGGAATCAGGCTGCGGGACAGAGGCCGGACGCGGCACGGCCGCAAAGCCGCAGAAGTGGCGACGACTGGATAAATTCACAGCCATTATAACAGTGAGGTGAGTGATGCCAACCGCGAAATTTCGACATGGGGTAACAGGCGCGCATCCGCAATCTGCATCAGGTTGCCCTGGCGCAGGTTAATCCAGCACGCCTGCATACCGCTGCGCAGCGAGCCCGCCACATCGGTGGTAAGGTCGTCGCCCACGTGCAGAATATGCTCAGGCGCGATCGCCAGCCGTTGCGCGGCGAGCTGATACATATCCTGCCACGGCTTGGCGCGCCCGTCCGGTCCGGCGCGCAGCGTGAAACGGAAGTAATCGGCAATGCCCATTTTTTCCGGGCAGGCGTTACCGTTAGTCACCGCCACCAGCGGCACTTTCTCCGCCAGCGCTTTCAGCGTCTGATGGGTCTCATCCGGCATCTCAACCTGGCTGCGCCACTGATGAAACACCGACATCACCTGCGCCGCGCCCGCGGTCGCTTCCGCCGCCGAGAGGCCAATATTCAGCATCGCCAGCTCGACCGAGCGGCGTCGCCACTCCGACACGTCGTGATAGATCTCCGGCTCGCGCTGTAACAGCTCATCGCGCAGCGCCTGATAATCCTGCGGCGTAAAGTCGCGCAGCGCCGGATGATAGGCCTGCAACGCGGCATGGGACTCCAGCGTGGTGCGGCGGATCACCGGGTAGTTATCGTAGAGCGTGTCATCAAGGTCGAAGGTGATGGCTTTAATGGCCGACAGCGGACGATAAAACTTCATTCGTTCTTTCCTCGTTTGGCGCGGGGATGCGCGGCGTCATACACCGAAGCCAGATGCTGGAAGTCGAGATGGGTGTAGATCTGGGTGGTCGAGAGATTCGCGTGTCCCAGCAGCTCCTGCACCGCGCGCAGATCGCCACTTGATTCCAGCAGGTGGGTGGCAAAAGAGTGTCGCAGCTTGTGCGGATGGATATGGCTGTTGACGCCCTGACGGATACCCCATTCAGCGAAGCGCTTCTGCACGCTGCGCGGCGAGATGCGGTTGCCGCGCGTCGAGAGGAACAGCGCGTCATCCTGACCACCAAAGGTGGCGCGCAGCGGCAGCCAGTGCTGGATCCAGGTCACTGCGGTGCGGCCAACCGGCACCCGGCGCTCTTTACTGCCCTTGCCCAGCACCCACACTTCACCGGAGTCGAGATCGACGTGGCGGCAATCCATATTGACCAGTTCCGAGAGACGCAAACCGCCGCCATACATCACTTCCAGCATCGCCCGGTCGCGCACCGCCAGCGGATCGTTAAGATCGATATCCAGCAGTTGATTGACTTCATCGACATCGATATTTTTCGGCAGGTGGCGCGCTTTACGCGGCGTCATCACCCCTTTGGCCGGATTGGCAGTGAGCAATCCCTGGCTCACCTGCCAGTCGAGAAAACTGCGCAGCGCCGAGAGGCGCAGCGCGAGGCTGCTGGCGGCGAGGCCCGCGCGGCGGCTGCGTGCCGCCATGCTGCGCACCTGCGCCGGTTCCAGCTGCGCCCAGCTGCTGAGCTTCATCTCATCCGCAATCGCCACCAGCGCCGTAAGCTGTCGCGCATAGCTGCTCTGGGTTAACGGACTGAGCTGACGCTCGACTTTGAGGTAGCGCAGAAATCCGTCGACGGCCTCCTGCAACAGGCGACTCATGCGCGTTCAACCCAGCGCGAGAGCAGATCCGGCATCATCTGGGACAGATGCTGTAGCAGCAGCGTCCCCATGCCAGACTGATAGTGCTGGCTGTCACGGCTGCTGAAGATCAGCACGCCAAGATCGCCCGCCTCGCCCATCAGCGACATCGCCACCGAACCGATCGCTTTGGCCTGGGGCAGCAGCAGCAGCAGTTCCGGTCCGTTGAGATTGCCAAGATAGTGATGCTGCTGACCAAAACGCTGAATGCGCAGCGGTTCAAACGCCTGGCGCGACAAACCGAGCTGGAAAAAGTCGGAGGGCGCGCCCAGCAGCCACTTATCACTGAACAGCCGCACGTTGGCACCCGCCAGGCCCAGCTCGCGCGCCCAGCGATGCAGACGATTGAGCATATCCTGGAGCGAATCCGCCGCGGCCAGATGACTTTCCAGCGACAGCAGGCGGTCAAACAGCTGGTGGTTGGCGCTGGCCTGCTCCATCAGCAGGGTGATCTCCTCCTCCAGCCGCTGGATATGATTGCGCTGCCGCGCCATATGCCACTCCACCAGCGACACGCTGCCGCGCACCGGATGCGGCACCACCATCTGTTCCACGGCGCGGGCGTTACGGATAAAGAAATCGGGATTCTGCCGCAGATACTCACTGACGGCCTGATCGTCCAGCAGGAGTGAACTGTCAGCCTGCTCTTCGATATTTTTCATAGATGAATAAACCCATCGTAGACATGTGTGGCAGGTCCGGTCATATAGAGCGGCTGACCGGCTCCTTTCCAGGCGATATGCAGCGTTCCGCCGGGCAGATCGACGCGGACTTTGTTCGCCAGAATGCCCTGCTGAATGCCACAGGCCACGGCTGCACAGGCACCGCTGCCGCACGCCTGGGTTTCACCCGCTCCGCGTTCATAGACGCGCAGGCGAATATGTTCGGGATTGATGATCTCCATGAAACCGACATTGACGCGATCCGGGAAGCGCTCATGGCTCTCCAGAATCGGGCCCAGCAGTTCAACCTGTGCGGTTTTCACGCTCTCAACCTGGATGACGCAGTGCGGATTACCCATCGACACCGCCCCCAGCATCACCGTCTGTTCGGCGACCCGCAGCAGGTAAAGATTCTCCGCTTTATTGGCGCGAAACGGCACCTGCTGCGGCTCAAAGTTCGGCTCGCCCATGTTGACGCGCACCTGGTCGTCAGGCGTCACGGTCAACACCATGCGGCCATTCTGGGTACTGACCCGGATGTCACTTTTATTGGTCAGCCCTTTCAGCTGAACAAAGCGGGCAAAGCAGCGCGCACCGTTACCGCACTGCGCCACTTCACTGCCATCGGCGTTAAAAATACGGTAGTGGAAATCGAGATCGGGATCGTAGGGCGGTTCAACAATCAGCAGCTGATCAAAACCGATCCCCAGATGACGATCGGCCAGCCGGCGGATCAACTCCGGCGAAAAAAAGACGTTTTGTGTCACCGCATCCACAACCATAAAATCGTTGCCGAGACCGTGCATTTTGGAGAACTGCATTTTTTGCTCCGCCGGATAAGCCATGAGATTAGTTCGCTTGCGCGCCTGAACTGCCGGTCACCAGTCCGCCAACGTCGGCTTTGGTGGCTTCCGCTTTCTGGCGTTCGGTCGGTGCCTGCTGCTTCTTCGGTTGTTCCTTTGGCGGGAAGTAGAGCGGCCCTTTCAGACCACAACCTGCAAGACTGGTCAGTGCCAGTGTCATGGCCAACAGGCTTATCACTTTCTTCATTCTTTATGCTCTTAATGTCCTTTACCTGGATGCTTATCATCGCAGTTGAAGGTGGAAAAGCAACAGGAAATCCCCGCAATTAGCGTGAGCAGAGTGACAGGCCGGGAAGATGGCAGCCACCTGCGCATGGCAGGCGGCCGGTCAGCATCAATGCACCTGATAGCGCGGTTGATAGTCGCTGTTGTCGTTGTCGGGCGGCGAGGCGCAGAGCTGCGTCAGCGTCTGGCTGCGGAACGGGATCACCTGGAAACGTTCGCCGGTGTTCACAATCTGGTAAAACTGCGGCAGGTTGAAATTGATAAAACTGGAGCCGTAGGTAAAGCGATCGTGCGAAGAGGAGTAGAAGCGGCTGACGTCGCGCACCAGCTCCTCTTTACTGCCCTCGCAGTGATGATAGACCTCAACCCGATTACTCTCATCGAGGATATAGATGTTGAAGCCACGCTCATCGGTGGTGTTTTCAAAGAAGAACTGAATAATGCCTTCGCTGGCGTAGCCGTTGACCACCGGCGGCAGCGGCGCCTGATTGGTTTCCACTTTGATCGACAAACCGTGCAGCTTGTTGTTGGAGATCGCGCCATAGAACTCAACCGCGTTTTCCAGCTTCTGTACCGAAACGCTCATGCGCTCAAAGAACAGGCCCCAGGTCTGGCCCGCCATGCGCAGCGCTTTAAAGCGGCCCGGCTCCTGGCGCGTGCTGGAGAGGCGCAGTTCAATGCACTCTGACACCAGCTGCTGGACGCGGGTGCGAATCAGACCGCGCAGATGCTGGCTGTAGCAGAAAACTTCCACCGTGTCGGGCGGCGCGGCATCCTGATGCATCTTGCCGAGAATGGTTTTCAGCCCTTCAATCATCGCCTGTTCGCCGCTGAAATGGAGCGTACGCACCTCATTCCAGGAGTTGCGATAGAGCAGATCGATGCTGCCAATCAGACACTGCTGCTGCTGGCCGAAGCTAAAGACATCCAGCTTGCGGAAGTCGAAATGCACCACCTGATTACGGAACGCCGCCGTCGGATCGTGCTCCAGGTTGACGATAATCGCCAGGTGGCGGATTTCGCACGGGCTGTAGAGCGCTTTTGGCGTCGGCGAAGGCAGACGCAGCGGGAAGTGGCTGGAGACATCGCTGACCAGCTCCTGCAACCGCGCCAGATCGCAGATCTCATTGCCTTTGATGTGCAGCCGGGTTTTGCGGGTCAGCAGCCCATTGAACCACGCCCACGCCACCAGCTTGTTCAGGTAGCGGTTATATTCCAGCGGCTGATGGCTGATGATCGAATCCATATCCGGCGCCTGGTTATAGAGATACCAGCCGGAACGGTTGGCGCGGCCAGGCGGCACATGGATAAAGGTCAGGTTCGGCTCGGACAAATCAGGCGAAATCTGCGGATTGACCAGCGTCACTTTGCCCGGCAGCGCTTCGAAGGCGGCGTAGAGTTTGCGGGTCAGCACCCCAATATCCTGCGGGCTGGCGCTGACGCTTAAGTTATTGCGGCGGGCAAAGCGGATCAGGTTGCGATAACTCTGCATCATCGCATCCAGCAATTCATTATGGGCTTCGCGCACCCGCTCAATTTTCCAGCCGGCGCGGTTATCCAGCAGGGCGATTTTCGCGTCGTCCCAGCCCCACGCTTTCACCAGCTGCGATAAAATTTCACGACGCCAGCCGGTACGATGCTGATGCTCTTCGCTGCTGAGCTTTTCACAGACTTTCAGGTAGAAGCAGCGGCGCACCAGATCGAGACGCGGCTGATCGTCCACGCTGGTCAGATAGTGCGTCACCCGCTCCAGCATCATGCAGTAAGGGTCCAGCCCGAAACAGATGATTTCGCCATCGTGCAGCCGCTGTTTAATATCCATCGCCAGCAGCTGGGTATTCGGATATTCCCAGCTGTACGCCTCCAGCAGCAGCGTTTTCAGTACCGCTTTATAGGGCGAGTCGATGCTTTTATAGAGCTGCCACAGGCTGGCACCGAAATACTCTTCGGCGGACAGCGTGCCGAGGCCACCCAGATCGAGCCACTCATTGGGGGTCAGCACCCCTTTGGCGTAGAGCGACATCACATAGTCGTCGTAGTGGTGCTCTTCTTCGCCCGGCACCATGTTCCACAGGATGCGTTTGCCCGCCATACGCACCGCGGTACGGTAAAACTCATCCAGCAGCAGAATGTGTTGCGTTGAGCCGCAATCTTCCCCGCCCAGGCTGCCGCTTTCGTTGTGACGGAAGCGGTTCTCGTCGATCAGGAAGAAGCTCACCTCCACGCCCATCGACACGCACCATTTTTGCAGCAGCGTGCATTTGCGTTGCAGGTTCAGG
Source organism: Pantoea sp. C2G6 (assembly GCF_051336815.1). Classification (NCBI taxonomy): domain Bacteria; kingdom Pseudomonadati; phylum Pseudomonadota; class Gammaproteobacteria; order Enterobacterales; family Erwiniaceae; genus Pantoea; species Pantoea sp. C2G6. The sequence continues at coordinate 72,390 of NZ_JBGMNJ010000015.1, read as the reverse complement.
CGCTCTTCGTTGTCGAGCCAGGATTGATGGCAGACCCAGATGTCGAGATCCGAGACGCTGTTCTGGCCAACGGAGGAGGTGCTGCCCATCGAGTAGATCGCGGTAATCGGCATTTCGCCTTTCGGCGTCTCGGTAAAATGGAGATCGCTGTCGCCGGTGAGATCGGCCAGCAGCTGACGCTGATTTTCATCAGGCGTGAAGAAGCTGATGCCATGTGGAACGCTACCTTCAAGGTAACCCGGCATCTGCGGATGTTGATAATGTAATAAGGTTGGCAGCAGACTATAGACGCGCTGAAAAGCGGGTCCCATGGCAGCCAGCGCACGATCAACGCGCAGCTGGTTGATTGCATCCAGTCTCTGTTTCAGTGTCTCAATGTAGAGGTACAAGACGTTTCGCCTGATTGTCCCAGTGTTTAAGCACCCTGTTTCCACCCTCTGCCGCTTATTAAGTGAAAAAAATGGGCAGATTATTGCTGGAAACGTGATCAATCTAACACCCGGCAGATTGACCGTAAAGAAAGTTGCGCTACCTGACAGTTTAGCACGTTCTTAGCGGCTTCCTGCCTTTTCACTCCCGCTCTTCGCCTGATGACGTAATAAAATGAGCATGGAGCGCGCACAGATCCTTTTCAATCCGTTGAAACTGACACTCTTCACCCAGAGATGATAGGATATTCGGTGAACGATAAAAATGGTTAACAGCATGTTAGACAAAATTTTCAGAATTGCTACAAGACAAAGCCCGCTGGCATTATGGCAGGCACATTATGTACAGCAACGATTAATGAGTGCCCATCCGGGCCTGCGCGTTGAGCTGGTGCCTATGGTCACCAAAGGTGACATTATCCTGGATACGCCGCTGGCCAAAGTCGGGGGTAAAGGGCTGTTTGTCAAAGAGCTTGAGCTGGCAATGCTGGATGGCCGGGCTGATATGGCGGTGCACTCCATGAAGGATGTGCCGGTCGACTTCCCGGACGGTCTGGGCCTGGTGACCATCTGCGAGCGCGACGATCCGCGTGATGCGTTCGTTTCTCATCATTACGACTCTATTGATGCGCTGCCGCAGGGGGCGGTGGTCGGTACCTCCAGCCTGCGTCGTCAGTGCCAGATTAGCGCCCGCCGGCCCGACCTGGTGATCCGCTCGCTGCGTGGCAATGTCGGCACCCGCCTCGGCAAACTCGATGCCGGTGAATATGACGCGATTATCCTGGCCGTTGCCGGGCTGAAGCGACTGGGACTGGAAGATCGTATTCGCCAGGCGATGCCCGCCGAGATCTCCCTGCCCGCCGTGGGTCAGGGCGCGGTCGGCATTGAATGCCGTCTGGACGACAGCGTCTTGATTGACCTGTTACGGGCGCTGAATCACGATGACACTGAAGTCTGTGTCAGAGCGGAGCGCGCCATGAATACCCGCTTAGAGGGTGGCTGCCAGGTGCCTATCGGCAGTTTCGCGGTGCTGGAAGGGGATAACCTCTGGCTGCGCGGCATGGTGGGCGCACCGGATGGCCATATGATGGTCAGCGGCGAGCGCCGCGGTCCGCGCGCCGAAGCGGAACAGATGGGCATTTCCCTGGCCGATGAGCTGCTGAACGGCGGTGCGCGTCAAATCCTGCATGACGTTTATCAGGGACAGCCGCCGGCATGACCATCCTGGTGACACGGCCGGAACCCGCGGCGGCAGAGCTGGTATCCCGCCTGCATGCCGCCGGGAAACAGGCGTGGAGCCTGCCCCTGATTGAGTTTGCGCCGGGCGCCGATCTCGCCTCTCTGCCGCAAAAACTTGCCGGACTCCGTGCCGGCGACCTGGTTTTTATCCTTTCGCAACAGGTTATTCACTACGCCCAACACGCGATCAAAGCATGGCCCACTGAGCTGGACTATTATGCTATTGGTCGCAGCACCGCGCTGGCCTTTCATACCGTCAGTGGTCAGCAGGTCAGCTGGCCGCACGCCCATGAAACCAGCGAAGAGCTGATTAAGCTGAACACGCTACAGCAGGTCGCCGGTAAACGTGCGCTGATTTTGCGCGGTAATCCGGGACGCGAACTGCTGGCGGAGACGCTGATCCAGCGCGGGGCGGAAGTCACCTTTGCCGCCTGTTATCAGCGCTGCCAGAAACATTACGACGGGCCGGTTGAAGGCCGTCGCTGGCGCGATCGTGGTGTCTCGGTGCTGGTGGCGACCAGCGGTGAAATGTTACAACAGCTTTTTTCGCTGTTCCCCGCAGTCGATCGCGAGGAATGGCTGCTTAACTGCCGACTGATTGTCGTCAGTGAACGTTTGGCTACCCTGGCCGCAGCATTGGGTTGGCAGGATATTCAGGTAGCCGATGGTGCCGATAACGATGCGCTGTTGCGCGCGTTACGCTGAACTTTAACAATGGGATGTGCCACATATGACGGAACAAAAAGACTCCTCCGCCATGGTTGAAGAAACCACCCCAGCGGTCGAACGCTCTCCTTCCAGCAGCAACACACCTGCGCCTAAAGCGAAAAACGGTGGCATGGTGTTGGGTGCGGTGGCGATCGTCATTGCGCTGGCCATAGGTGCGGGTTTATACCTTAACGGGAAACATCAGGCTGATTTACAGGCACAAACCAATCAGCGCCTGGACGAACAGCTCAGCACGCTGCAACAGCAGGCCAGCAACGACAAGCAACAGCTCACGCAGCAGCTGAGCGCCGCTGAAAAAGCGCTGCAAACGGCGCAGGCGCAGCAGGACTCCTCAGCAAAAGAGCTGGAAACACTGCGTGAAAAAATGGCGGTGATTTCAGGTAACGACGTGCGCAGCTGGTTACTGGCGCAGGCGGACTACCTGGTCAAACTGGCAGGCCGCAAACTCTGGAGCGATCAGGATGTCACCACCGCCGCCGCGCTGCTGAAAAGCGCCGACGCCAGCCTGGCCGATATGAACGATCCCAGCGTCATGAACGTTCGTCGTGCCCTGACCCAGGACATCAGCAACCTCTCTTCGGTGACGCAGGTCGACTATGACGGCGTGATCCTCAAGCTGAACCAGCTCTCCAACAACGTTGATAACCTGCGTCTGGCGGATAACGACAGCGATGACGCGCCCATGGACAGCGACGGTGGCGAACTGTCCGGTTCGGTGCGCGAATGGCGTCAGAATCTGGTGAAGAGCTGGCATAACTTTATGGATGACTTTATTACCATCCGCCGCCGCGATAACACCGCGCAGCCGCTGCTGGCCCCCAATCAGGATGTCTACCTGCGCGAAAATATCCGCTCGCGTCTGCTGATTGCCGCGCAGGCCGTGCCGCGCCATCAGGAAGAGATTTATAAACAGTCCATCGATACCGTGTCCGCCTGGGTGCGCGCCTGGTACGACACCAACGATGCCGCGACCAAAGCCTTCCTCGCCCAGCTGGATGAGCTGAGCCAGCAGAGCATTAACATGGAGCTGCCGGATAACCTGGAGAGTCAGCCGCTGCTGGAGCAGCTGATGCAAACCCGCGTGCGCAACCTGTTAGCACAGCCCTCTGCCGCTGCTAATCAGCAGGGAGGCTAAGCATGCTTAAGGTATTTATCCTCTTTATCCTGCTGATTGCCGGGGTGGTGCTGGGGCCGATGATTGCCGGTCATCAGGGCTACGTGCTGATCCAGACCGATAACTGGAATATCGAAACCAGCGTCACCGGCCTGGTGATTATTCTGATCGTCGCGCTGCTGATAATCTTGGCGGTGGAGTGGCTGCTGCGTCGTGTGCTGCGCACCGGTGCCCGCACCCGCGGCTGGTTTACCGGCCGTAAACGCCGCCGCGCCCAGCGCCACACTCAGTCAGCGCTGATGAAACTGGCGGAAGGCGATCATCGCCAGGCTGAAAAGCTGCTCTCGAAAGATGCCGATCACGCCGATGTGCCGGTCGCCAACTACCTGCTGGCCGCCGAAGCGGCGCAGCAGCGCGGTGACGAGGTACGGGCCAATCAGCACCTTGAACGTGCTGCGGAGTTGTCCGACAGCAATACCATCCCGGTGGAAATTGCCCGCGCGCGTATTCAGCTGGCACGCAACGAAGATCACGCCGCACGCCACAGCATCGATCGTCTGCTGGAGGTGGCTCCGCGCCATCCTGAAGTGCTGCGGCTGGCGGAGCAGGCCTACATCCGCACCGGGGCATGGAGTGCGCTGCTGGATATTCTGCCCTCGATGCAGAAAGCGCAGGTGGGTGACGATGCACATCGTGAAGCCCTGCAACAGCAGGCCTGGCTGGGTCTGATGAGTCAGGCGATGGCCGATCAGGGCAGCGATGGCCTGAAACGCTGGTGGGGCAACCTGAGCCGCAAAACCCGTCAGGAGACCACTTTGCAGGTAGCAATGGCGGATCACCTGATTGAGTGCAACGACCATGACACCGCACAGACTATCGTGCTGGAAGGTCTGAAGCGTCATTATGACGATCGCCTGGTGCTGCTGATGCCGCGCATCAAAAGCGGTAATCCTGAAGCGCTGGAGAAAGCGTTACGTCAGCAGATCAAACAGCATGGCGCAACCCCGCTGCTGCACAGTACGCTGGGACAGTTGCTGATGCGTCATGGTGAATGGCAGCAGGCCGCCGAAGCGCTGCAACAGGCGCTGGCACAGCGTCCTGACGCCTTTGACTATGCGTGGCTGGCGGATGTGTATGATCGCCTGCATCGCCCGGAAGAAGCGGCGAAGATGCGCCGTGAAGGGTTGCTGCTGACGCTGAAGAACAATCCTGGCGCCTGATCGCCCTCTCCTCTCTGATAAAGCCGGGCTTGCCCGGCTTTTTTGTGCCTGTCATCCGTCAGTGCAGCAGCCGGAGGCAAAAAAAAACACCTGCCGGAGCAGGTGTAAGATCAGGTCGGTAAGACAACCGGTAGGTACCCGACTCAACGTGGTGTCTGTTAACCCTGTAAGGCTGACGCGATACAGGCAGGCAGACAACAGGTACCTGAAAATTGGCTCTGCATCATTCCCAGGTTTATGTAGCCGGAGCAGACATAAGAGGTGGAATGAGCATCTACAGCAGAAGTATTGCACATAGCATGCCAGGTTAAGATTTATTTTTAAACCATTTAAAAATCATAAACTTAAGTAATGCACTGATTCTTTCCTCTGCGCGGCGTGGCAGGAAGTGTCTGTATCCGACGACAGCAGACACTTTCTCTGTCTCTGAATAGAGACATCGAGGTCATTCTTCCTGTGAGATTAATAATAACAATGACTTATTTGTCGGCAATTCACGACGATGCTGATCCTGCTAAGACAACACTGTCTGGCTTTCCTGTCCGGGCCCGGGCCGCAACGCGATAAGCTTACACGCAGCAGGTACGCTCTCACCGCTGAGCGGGCTTCAGGGAGACGTATCAGGTACTTACTTGGGCGCTTCAGATTAGTAACAGATCCAATGCAAAGTGACTCTGGCAGCAATGAAAATGCTCAACGCGAAGGGAACAGGGTCAGAAGAGGAAAGCGTCCCGCGCCAGGGACAAAAACGCCGGGAGCGTTTTTGAACAACGCAACGCGTTGGCCCGGCAACGGGCGCACCTCAGGGATGAGGTGCGTAATCGCGCGGGCCGAGCGGCCAGGGATGGCTTAAGCGACTTTCCGATCTGACCCTGTTCCCTTCGCAGGCTCGCACTTACAGCATTGTCTCGCTAAGCTCGGCTCAAACCTCCTTCGAAGGTCCTCATCCTCTTTTACTACAGACAAAAAAAACCTTTCTTTTCAGGGGTCTTCCCCGATCAGGGTGGGTCAACGCTCAACTATTCAAAAAACATCATGTCCTCATACGGAGTTTCCAGACACGACCTCAGCCTGGATTTCAGACTGCCGCAATGAACTTCAAGTTTGTGCCCATCAGGATCTAAAAAGTAAATTGACTCACCCTCGCTACGGTTGTTCTTCCATTCAACGACTCCAGACTTTTGCAGTTTCATCCTGAATGCTGATAGGGCGTCTTCTGTAATGGTAAATGCGTAATGTGTATAGTCTTGTTTCGGAACAACATGATCGACAGATAAGCAAAACCAAAGCTCTCCCAAAGACAAATATGCCCCAGATTTCCATTTCGCACGTGGAGTAAATCCAAGTATTCCAACATAAAAATTAAAACTGACGTCCACATTTCTGACTGCGAGAGTTATATGGTTTAAATCCGTGAGCATATCTATAACCTATTGTTTTTAATTTATTTAATGAGAGACCTAGAATGTCATATCCAGTTTACCTTAGTGGAACATTACACCCAGCTTAAAACGCTCCCGGTTTCGGTATCCCCTGGCTTTTATCCTCATCAGCCTTATTTTACTGTTCAGTGCTTCAGCATTGCCATTTGATACGTTGTACCGCATTGCGTTCAGTATCCCGTATAGCCGTTTCGTGATGGTTTTAGCCATATTTCTCATCACGGGCACATCGCAACTTCTCGCTAGCGCAATCCACTGTTGCCAGTCGGAACAGCGTTTGCCGCCCCACGGGCGGTTCCAGATATCTTTTGCCAATTCTTTCAGCACCCAGCACTGGCTGGTCAGCTGCATTTGTTCTCTCAACCAGGCAAATTTTTCCTGTCGGAGCTTTGTCATCCATTTTTCACTGTACTGCCACAAGAAGCGGGTTCCTTTCGCCTGCTGACGACTGTCTATCGGAAGCCGGGCATACTCATTTTGTCGTGTTTTATCAACAATCTCGCCCAGTTGTTTTGCCACATGGAAGCGGTCAAAGGCTATTTTCCTTACAGCTTCAGGAAGATGAATACGCGCAGCTCTGATATATCCGGCATTCATATCCATTGAGAACGTTTTAACGGCCTCCAGTTGGCTATCTGTGAGACTGCGGAGATAACTGGCAAGGCTCTCTGTTCCGCGATCATCCGTTATTGCCAGCGCCCGTCCCTCACGATCGGATATCACTGTGATGTATCGATGTCCTTTTTTGAACGCCACTTCATCCACATTCATATGTCGGGCTGACAACGGTTTTTTTATCCTGGCAAGCCCACGCTTAACCGCCCGAGTCATGATGCCGTCAACAGCATTCCAGCTAAGTTTAAGCGGCTTTCTTACCGCATCAACCGTGCTGATTTTCAGCCAGGAAAGGACGAACGTTTCAAACAATAATGTGTACCGGCTACCGGAACGGGTAACGTCTGGCATCCATGGTTAGGGCACATGACCCGGGGAACATCCGCCTCAACGACTGTCATGAACTGGCAGGTATCAAGATGACGCCATTTGCGATGACGGTGATCGTGGACAGGGCATGGTTGCCCGCATGTTGGGCAGATTAGCTGTGTATTTTTGGCGATCCCGACAACAACGGTGACAGAGCCAGCTTTCTCATCAAGTGAAAGGGATTTAACCTGCCACGGAGCGGACAGATTCAGGATGTGAGCATAGAGTGACTTCTCGTCCATGATGATCTATGAAGATAAAAACCTACGGTTATCATGCCTTCAGCCACCACAACAAGGGAAGACCCCTTTCAGACAGGTTTCTAAAAATGGTCGGCGAGAGAGGATAACGCTGCTCTGCGGGCCGTTGCTGAAGCAACGTTGTCTCGCTACGCTCGGCTCAAACCTCCTGCGGAGGTTCTCATCCTCTTTTACCACAGACGAAAAAAAACCTGTCTTTTCAGACAGGTTTCTAAAAATGGTCGGCGAGAGAGGATAACGCTGCTCTGCGAGCAGCGCCCTGCGGGCCGTTGCTGAAGCAACGTTGTCTCGCTACGCTCGGCTCAAACCTCCTGCGGAGGTTCTCATCCTCTTTTACTACAGACGAAAAAAAACCTGTCTTTTCAGACAGGTTTCTAAAAATGGTCGGCGAGAGAGGATTCGAACCTCCGACCCACTGGTCCCAAACCAGTTGCGCTACCAAGCTGCGCTACTCGCCGATTTTTTTAACTGTTTTGCCTGGTGCGAAGAGAGGGACTTGAACCCTCACGTCCGTTAAGACACTAACACCTGAAGCTAGCGCGTCTACCAATTCCGCCACCTTCGCGTATCCCAGCAAAATCTGGGGTGGCTAATGGGACTCGAACCCACGACAACTGGAATCACAATCCAGGGCTCTACCAACTGAGCTATAGCCACCACAATACTTAATGCTACAGGTTAACGCCTGCAACACCTGAAACTTTACTGCCAACCGCGGTAAATCAACCACCGAAGCTCATGCGCACAAACGAAATGGCGCGCCCGACAGGATTCGAACCTGAGACCTCTGCCTCCGGAGGGCAGCGCTCTATCCAGCTGAGCTACGGGCGCGTAGCGCCGTTGCGGATGTGCATACTAGAGATAAGCGCCCATCGTGTCTAGTGCTTTTTAAATAAAAAGGCGCGTTTGATTACGCTTTGCGCACTTTGTCGACAATTAGCGCATTTCTTCTTTGCAGACCGATAAAAATGATGAAGTTATCAGCAAGATCAGAGATCGCCGCGCCAGTGATAGCCCACATATTTAAGCAGTTTTAACTGCCGGCGCAGACGACCTGGCTGCCGGATCAGACGATAAAGCCACTCCAGCCCCAGCCGCTGCCAGATTTTCGGCGCACGCTTGACGTGCCCCGTGAAGACATCATAGGTGCCGCCAACGCCCATATAGAGCGCATCAGGCCACTGGGTGCGACACGCCAGCATCAAGAGCTCCTGCCGGGGCGACCCCAGCGCCACCGTCACCAGCTTCGCGCCGCTGGCCGCCACCCGGGCAAACAGCGCATCCTGATCCGCAGGCGCGAAATAGCCATCCTGCGCCCCGACAATGTTCACATTCCACTGACGACGTAATTTACTACAGGTCTCATCCAGCACCTGCTGACGACCACCGATAAGAAACACCGGCGTACCTTCACGCCCGGCGCGTTCCATCAACGCTTCCCAGAGATCTGCGCCAGCGATGCGCTGCACCGACGCCTGCGGATACTTTTTACGAATCGAACGCACGATGCTGATGCCATCGGCGTAGGCATACTCCGCCTGCGCTAACAGCGCACGTAAGCCCTCATCCCGCTCTGCGGTCAGGATCTTCTCGGCATTAATCGCCACCAGAATACCGCTGCGCACGCTGTGCGGCGGCATCAAAAAATCGACCGCCGCTGGCATATTTTCGAAGCCATACAGCGCAACGCCGCGGATCTGGTACTGCGGCGTTTCAGCTAACTTTGTCATATCTTTCGTTAATCCCAGAGGTTAATCAGGAGGGGCTATGCAACACCCGCCCGCTGCGGTCGCGAATTAAACCTGCGCGATCCAGTAACCAGAAAAGTAATTTAGCCAGGCCCAGACAGGCAGCAAAAATGATGCAGAAAAACACCACACGAGAACCGAAAGCATCAAGACCTTCGCGCGCCAGCACGATCATATTAAAGACCGCGCCAAAACAGAAACTTTGCAGGATAGCGCCGCTGTAGCGGTTTGTTTCATGGCGGCCGCGCTGATAGAGCGCGTCAAACGCTTTAATAATCATTCCCACCGCCACGGCACCAATCGGAATCGCCCAGACGCCGCCCATCACCACCAGCGAACCAATCAGCGTGGGGGAGATCGCCAGACCTGAGTGGTTGTTGAGCACCTCCCAGGTGAAGTAGTTCGCGCTGTTTAACACCGCCAGCGGCCGATCGGGCCACAACCAGGTCGGAATGAAAACGTAGAAATCGCGCCACAGCGGAGCCAGCCCCTGAAACTCAATGCGGGTGTAGTTATCCAGCAGCAAAGCCAGATTCTCCCACGGCGAGAAAGTATCGCGCGTCAGATAAAGGAAGGTGTAGAACGCTTCATCGCCCATCACGTCGAGGTTATAACGACGCAGCGCCAGCCAGAACATGCCCGCAATCGCCATCACCCCCGCGGTCGCCAGCATCCACAGGGTGATCCAGCCACGGGTAATGCCGATAAACAGGAACAGAGCGAAGGCGATAATGATATTGGCGCGGGTGCCGCCCACCAGCGCGTAGGTCAGCAGGCCAAAGGCAACGGTCACCACCAGGAACAGCAGCCAGTTACGGCGGGTCGGCCGCAGGAAATAGGGGATCAGCATCGCCGGAATAAAGAAGTAGAAGAAGCGCTTAAGCGCAACGCCCGACACTTCGCTGGAGAAAATCTGGTTATAGGCGGTCAGGCGAAACAGCAGAAAACCGTTATGGATAAAGAACACCGTCACGGTGCCCAGCGCCACCAGCGCCAGAATCACACAGGTCAGGTGGGTTTCGACCCGGTTCATCTGAAGCCAGGGTCTGGCCGCCGGGACATCCGCCGGTTTCAGCCGCACCTTATAGCTGACGTAGTAAATCGCGTAAAACGCCGTGGCCGACAGCAGCGCCTCCAGCAGATTCTCTACCGGCACCACCTCAACATTAAAGCGAAACACCAGCACGCTGGTCAGCGGAAAACCGAAGTAAAAGGTCAGCAAAAACAGCAGGGTAAAAAAGAGGTGGAAGTTGAAACGGACGCGCTTAAACTCCCGCCACGTCAGGGTCAGAATAAAACCCAGCGACAGCAGATAGACCACCAGCAGGCCACTAAACTGCATAAGGCTCATGACAATTCCCCTTCACTGAGCTGTAACGCTGCCCGCCAGCCCGCCAGATAGCCAGGCGCGAAAAAGGCGATAGCCTGTTTATCACAGCGGCTGAGCTGCCGGCGCGCTTCGTTAATCAGTTCCGGTGAGAGCGCATCTTCGCTGAACAGCACCGGAAGCTGCTGCTCCGCCACATCACGCCAGAACGGATTTTCACGGGTCAGAACAAACGGTACATTCGCCTGAATCAGCAGGCAGAGCGTGCCTATCCCCTGCTGGCGCTCAAACATAAAGTAGCCGAGATGGCAGCGTGCCAGCAGCGCTAAATAGTCCTCAAACGTCAGCTTCTCACGGTGCAGATTGACCTGCCCCTGCGGGAACAGCGTCTCAGCTGCCGCCTGAACCTGACTGATATAGGCCTCATTGTCCGGCGGATAGCCCAGCGGCACCTCAATCCGCACCTGCTCACCGAACTGGGCGCGAATCGCTTTTAAACCTTCAATGTGCCGGTTACTGGGATCGCCTGAGTTGCCGAGCAGCAGGGTAAAGATCGGGTCCGGTGCAGCCTCCACCGCCACCTCCGGCATCCGGGTCGGAAAATAGAGCAGTGAACCGGGCACGCGGCGATGGCGCTGCTGATAGTGGTGCAGGTCGCCATGGGTGGCAAACAGGTGTGCGACCCGTCCCTGGGCTATCCGGCGCAGCTGGTAGAACAGGCGGAACTTCAGGCTGCGCGACTCTTCATAGAGGTCAGCGCCCCAGACGTGCCAGAACAGCTGTGAACGGCGCAGCTTACCGCTGAGTAACGCCAGCCAGATCCACGGATTAAACTGACCGTGGCAGAAAAACCGCTGCTGACGATTGCGGGCGCGCGTCAACATAGCCTGTGCCAGCGCTTTCTTGCTGGCAAAATAGTCAATCTGCAAAGCAGAAAAGGATGGCAGACTCTCTGGCTGCGCCGCGACCACCATAAAATGGCGAGGCGACGCCGTGGGCTGCTCAACGCTGAGCACCTCATTGAAAAAGCGCAGCACCGTCAGGTTGTGGTGGGGAATATCCGACCCCAGGACGTGAATTAAAGTCATTTTTTCCGGCAGTAAATCATAAAAGCGCCACAGCACAGGGCAAAGTAAGTCATATAGGTGATCATATAAGCCTGCGCCGCGCCCGCAGCGCCATGCAGCGGGATCAGCCAGCGCGAGAAGAGCGTCAGCAGCAGAAACTGGCTGATCTCCGTCAGAACATAAAAGCGCAGCGAGGCTTTGGCGATCACCAGATATCCGAAAACGTAGGCACCCACTTTAAAAACATCACCGCACAACTGCCAGACAAAGAGATCGCGCATGCCGCGAAACGCCCCGGTGAACAGCAGACTGATGGCGAAATCGCGCAGGAGCCAGACACCAAAGCTGGCGACCGCCACGGCGGGCAACACAAAGCGTAATGAACGCCCGATTTCCCGCGCAATGTCGCGCTTATCCTCCAGCCGCGCCAGCGTCGGCAGCAGCCAGACGCTGAAGGTTGCGGTGATAAATTGCAGATAGGCGTCAGAAATAGTGGTCACGCCCTGCCACAATCCCACCTGCGCCCAGCTCTGCTGCTCTGCCAGCAGGTTACGCATCATCATCCAGGCGACCGGTAACGTCACGGCGGTAATCAGCGCCATCAGGGTATATTTAGCCAGGTTGCGCGCCAGTTCAGGATGCCACTGCGGCCGCAGCCAGCTCAGCGGCAGCGGCGCACGGCGTTTCAGCATGATCAGCGCAGGCGCCAATAGCAGGGCCGGCACCAGCGCCAGACCAATCAGCGCCCCCTGATAACCGCCCAGCCACCAGCAGAGCAGATAACCCACCACGCCAATCAGACTGCCGAAAATCAGTGCCAGCGCGTTACCGCGCGCATCGCGATAGCCCTTCAGCAGCGCCAGGGTAAAATTGGCCCAGGCGATACCGAGCTGAAGAAACGCCACCACCCGGATCACGCCCTGATAGCGGTCGTGACCAAACAGCGCGGTGCTGATGGGCGCCGCCGCCAGCAGGAACAGCAGCGCCAGCATCCCTGAAAAAGCCAGCACCATCGCCGAAGCCGTACCGACCATGGCCCGCAGCTGGCCAGGCTGCTGCTGATACTGCGCCACATAGCTGGTGACGCCGTTAAAGATGCCCGCCCCGGCCAGTACGCCCAGCACGGTGATCAACTGACGGAAGTTCCCCGCCTGGCCGACACCCTCTGGCCCGAAGCTCACCGCCAGCAGTTTGACCACCAGCAGACCGGCCACAATTTTTACCAGCGTGGACGAAGCCGTCCACACTGAAGCTCTGGCCAGTGACATCAGGAAAAGAAGCTCAGCAGCGAGCTGATAACCGTGCTCTGATTGTTATCCGACAGGTTATAAAACAGCGGCAAGCGCAGCAGGCGTTCACTTTCGCGGGTGGTAAAGCGATCGTCGCCGACAAACTGTGAGAAACGCTCACCGGCAGGCGAACTGTGCAGCGGAATATAGTGAAACACCGTCAGGATCTCCGCCTCTTTCATCCAGTCAATCAGCGCCTGACGATCCGCCTGGTCACGCAGTTTGATGTAAAACATATGCGCATTGTGTTCGCAGCTGGCGGGGATCACCGGCAGCTCAATACGTCCCTGCGCCGCCAGCGGCTGAAGCGCATCATAATAGCGCTGCCAGATGCGTAACCGCTGCTGGTTGATACGTTCGGCCGCCTCCAGCTGCGCCCAGAGATAGGCGGCCTGCAAATCGGCCATCAGGTAGCTTGAACCCATATCGCGCCAGGTATATTTATCCACCTGACCGCGGAAGAACTGGCTGCGGTTGGTGCCCTTCTCGCGCACGATTTCGGCGCGCTCGACCAGACTGGCGTCATTAATTAATGTCGCCCCGCCTTCACCGCCGGCGGTGTAGTTCTTGGTTTCGTGGAAGCTGAAGCAGCCGATATGACCGATGGTGCCGAGCGCACGGCCTTTGTAGCGTGACATCACGCCCTGCGCCGCATCTTCAATCACAAACAGCTTATGTTTTGTTGCCAGCGCCATAATCGTGTCCATTTCACAGGCCACGCCTGCGTAATGCACCGGCACAATCGCGCGGGTTTTTTCGGTAATGGCCGCTTCAATCAGCGTCTCATCAATGTTCATGGTATCGGGGCGTACATCGACAAACACGATGCGCGCACCGCGCAGCACAAAGGCGTTAGCGGTCGACACAAAGGTATAGCTCGGCATGATCACTTCATCGCCGGGCTGGAGATCGATCAGCAGCGCGGCCATCTCCAGCGAGGCGGTGCAGGAGGGGGTCAGCAGCACTTTTTTGCTGCCGAAACGCTGCTCCATCCACTGCTGACAGCGACGGGTAAACCCGCCGTCGCCGCACAGCTTGCCACTGTTCATCGCCGACTGCATATACTCAACTTCAGTGCCCACAACCGGGGGTGCGTTAAATGGAATCATGACCTTTCCTGTAGAACCAGTAGGCGGTGCTGTCGAGCCGGGCACCGCTGCGTAAATAGAGGCGCATCGCCGTGAGATTACTGAGTTGTGTGGCAACCCGCAGCTGAGCCACGCCTCTTACCCGCGCCCAGTCTGCCGCCGCCAGCATCAGCCGTTGACCCACGCCCTGGCCCTGCGCGTCGGGCAGCACGCCCAGTAAGCCGATGCGGGCTTCACCCTCCACTTCGCGCAACGAAACAAAGCCCTGCGGCTGACCATGGGCGTCGCTCGCCACCAGACACTGGTGATCAAACGTACCCCGAACCGCATTCTCAATCCACTGCGCGTAGAAACGTCCGCTGGCGTCAGGCGCATACCAGGGCGCGCGAAAACGGCTCTGACTGAAAAGCTGTGAAGCCGCGTCGCGCAGCAGCGGGATCTGCGCTTCACGCGCAATGCGAATCCCCGCCTGGCGTTCGGTCTGCTTAACCGCCAGCGACAGGTCGGCTTCGCCCTCCACCAGCTGAAACTGATGCTGCTGAAGCGTGTCGATCAGCGCCGTCTGGCTGGCAGCGACTTTCATCTGCATCAGCGCACAGGGATGGCGCAGCGCCTCTTCCAGCGCGGTCTCCCCTTCCGGGTCGAGCCGCACCGTGGCGACGCCAAAGAACGCGCTCTCCCAGCTAAGGGGATTAATATTGACGTGGACGGGCATGTAACAGATCCAGCAGATATTGGCCGTAGCCGGTTTTCGTCAGTGCTTCACCCGCCGCGCGCAGCTGGTCATCACTCAACCAGCCGTTCCGCCAGGCGATCTCTTCCAGACAGGCAATTTTAAAGCCCTGGCGTTTTTCCACGGTCTGCACAAACATACTGGCTTCCACCAGGCTGTCATGCGTGCCGGTATCCAGCCAGGCGAATCCACGTCCCAGCAATTCGACGGTCAGCTCGCCGCGATCCAGATACATCTGGTTAATCGCGGTAATTTCCAGTTCGCCCCGTGCTGAAGGCTTAACCTGCTTCGCGAACTCAACCACCTGATTGTCATAGAAGTAGAGCCCGGTAACCGCCCAGCGTGACTTCGGCTGCGGTGGCTTCTCTTCAATCGAGAGCGCCTTAAAGTTCTCATCGAACTCCACCACCCCAAAACGCTCGGGGTCCATTACCTGATAGCCAAATACTGTCGCACCGCGATTCTGTTCAACCACTTTCCTGAGCTTGGGGCTGAAGCCCTGGCCAAAATAGAGATTGTCACCCAGCACCAGGCAGCAATTATCATCACCGATAAAGGATTCACCAATGATAAACGCCTGCGCCAGCCCATCGGGACTGGGCTGAACCGCATAGCTGAGGCGCAGACCAAATTCAGAGCCATCACCCAGCAGACGCTCAAACTGCATCCGATCTTCCGGGGTGGTAATCAACAGAATGTCGCGAATCCCTGCCAGCATCAGCACTGACAGCGGATAATAGATCATTGGTTTGTCGTAGACGGGCAGAAGCTGCTTTGATACCGCACGGGTAATCGGGTGGAGGCGTGTGCCCGAACCACCGGCTAAAATGATGCCTTTCATCTCTGCTCCTTTCGCGGATTTATTGCGATAAGCCGAGGCGCTCGCCACGGTAGCGACCATCCAGGATGGCCTGCCACCAGGCGGGGTTCGCCAGATACCACGCAACGGTTTTGCGCATGCCGCTTTCAAAGGTTTCCTGCGGCATCCAGCCAAGTTCACGCGCAATTTTACTGGCATCAATGGCGTAGCGCTGGTCATGACCGGGACGGTCAGTGACATAGGTAATCAAATCACGGTAGTGCGCCAGCCCGGCAGGTTTTTGCTCTGCGGCCAGTTCCTCAAGGAGGCTACACACCGTTTCGACAACATCAATATTACGGCGCTCGTTATGGCCGCCAATATTATAGGTTTCGCCCGGCTTGCCTCGGCTGGCGACCAGGTAAAGCGCACGCGCATGATCTTCGACATAGAGCCAGTCACGAACCTGCTGACCGTTACCGTAAACCGGCAACGCTTTGCCAGCCAGCGCATTAATAATCGTCAGCGGGATCAGCTTTTCCGGGAAATGGCAGGGCCCATAGTTATTTGAACAGTTGGTGACAAGCGTGGGTAAACCGTAGGTTCGCAGCCAGGCACGGACTAAATGATCGCTGCTGGCTTTACTGGCGGAATAAGGGCTGCTCGGCGCGTAGGCTGTGGTTTCGGTAAAGTAGCCCTGGCTATCGTGCAGATCGCCAAACACCTCGTCGGTTGAGATATGGTGAAAGACAAAGGTCTCTTTGCGTGCCGCATCCAGCGCCTGCCAGTAATGGCGTGCCGCTTCCAGTAACTGATAGGTTCCGACAATGTTGGTTTCGATAAAGGCGATCGGCCCGTCAATAGAGCGATCAACATGACTTTCAGCCGCGAGATGCATCACGCAGTCTGGCTGATGGCGGGCAAAAACCTGATCGAGCGCCGGACGATCGCAAATATCGACCTGCTCAAAAGCAAAGCGCGGTGAATCAGCGACGCTGGCCAGCGACGCCAGATTACCGGCATAGCTGAGTTTATCAACCACTACTACCTGATGATCGGTTTCCGCGATCAGGAAGCGCACCAGCGCCGACCCGATAAAACCGGCACCGCCGGTGATCAAAAATCGTCTCATCGCCAGACACCTTTGGTGTCGACGATCCAGCTTTGTTTAACCTGGGTGGCATCAATGGCGCGAAACGCGCGATGATCGACCAGCATCACCAGAATATCGGCCTGCGCCAGCGCCTGCTCAACTGAGACCAGCTCCGCTTTACCGGCCAGCGCCTCGCCGAGCTGCTCAATATGGGGTTCCACCACCCAGGTGGTGCCGCTGTGCCACTCTGCGATTTTCTGCGCCACGCCCACGGCCGGGCTTTCGCGCAGATCGTCAATGTTGGGCTTAAAGGCTAGGCCAAAGCAGGCGATGGTGAGATCGCTGGCGCGCTTACCGCTCTGCGTCAGACAATCCGCCAGCGCCGCTTTCACCTGATCCAGCACCCATTGCGGCTTGGCATCATTCACTTCGCGCGCCGTGCGGATCAGACGGGCTAATTCCGGGTTCTGCGCCACGATAAACCACGGGTCGACGGCGATGCAGTGGCCGCCGACGCCTGGGCCAGGTTGCAGAATATTGACGCGCGGATGGCGATTGGCCAGCGCAATCAGTTCCCAGACGTTAATCCCCTGATCGGCACAAATCAGCGACAGCTCATTGGCGAAGGCGATATTAACGTCGCGGAAGCTGTTTTCCGTCAGCTTGCACATCTCGGCGGTACGGGCGTTGGTTTCCACGCACTCGCCTTTCAAAAACAGACGGTAAAGCGCGCTGGCACGGGCGGAACAGGCGGGCGTCATGCCGCCAATCACCCGATCGTTATTAATCAGCTCCACCATCACCTGACCCGGCAGCACGCGCTCCGGGCAGTAGGCGACAAAAATATCCGGGTTTTCACCCTGCTGCGGAAAACGCAGGTCGGGACGCGCCGCAGCCAGCCAGTCGGCCATCTGTTCGGTGCTGCCGACCGGTGAGGTCGACTCCAGAATCACCAGATCGCCCTTCTTCAGCACCGGCGCGATCGACTCCGCCGCGGCTTTCACAAAGCGCAGGTCAGGCTGGTGCGCCTCTTTGAAAGGGGTCGGAACCGCGATAAGAAAAGCGTCAGCCGCTTCCGGCTGCGTGGTAGCGCGCAGGTCGCCGCGGGTGACGGCGGCATGCACCACCTGATCTAAATCGGGCTCCACGATGTGGATCGCGCCACGATTGATGGTTTCAACGGCGCGCGCGTTAATATCCACGCCCACCACTTTTTTTCCCATTGAGGCAAAAACGGCTGCCGTCGGCAGCCCAATGTATCCCAGTCCAATCACGGAAATGGTTTCAAAACTCATAAGTCGGCTCGGTTATCTTTTAAGGCTTGCAAAATACGGCCGCAGGCTTTGCCATCGCCATAGGGATTATGGGCGTGGCTCATCGCCTGCCAGGCGGCATCATCGGTCAACAGTTCGCTCACGCTGGCCACGATTCTGGCGGTATCGGTTCCCACCAGTTTTACCGTGCCAGCGTCGACCGCTTCAGGCCGTTCGGTGGTATCACGCATCACCAGCACCGGTTTGCCCAGCGAGGGAGCCTCTTCCTGGATACCACCGGAATCGGTAAGAATCAGCCAGGCGCGGTTCATCAGCCAGACAAAGGGCAGATACTCCTGCGGGTCGATCAGAATAATATTCTCAATGCCGCTGAGGATGCGGTTGACCGGCTCGCTGACATTGGGGTTGAGGTGCACCGGATAGACAATCTGCGCGTCCGGGTGCTGGCGGGCAATCTGCGCCAGCGCGCTGCAAATGCGCTCAAAGCCGTCGCCAAAACTTTCACGCCGATGACCGGTAACCAGCACCAGCTTCTTAGCCTGATCGAGGAACGGATAGCGGGCCGCCAGCTGCGCATTGAGATCGGCGTCATCCAGCACCCGGTCACGCACCCACAACAGCGCATCAATCACCGTATTACCGGTCACGATGATGCGCGCGTCGGGCAGATTTTCCTGCAACAGGTTCTGACGCGAGCGGGAAGTCGGGGTAAAGTGCAGGCGGGCGAGATGGCCGGTGAGCTTGCGGTTTCCCTCTTCCGGCCACGGAGAGGCGAGATCGCCGGTTCGCAAGCCAGCCTCAACGTGTCCGACCGGGATCTGCTGATAAAACGCCGCCAGGCTCGCCGCTAAAGTGGTGGTGGTGTCGCCATGTACCAGCACAATGTCCGGCTTAAAGTCGAGCAGTACGGTTTTCATGCCCTCTAAAATGCGGCAGGTGATCTCCGTCAGTCCCTGCTCAGGACGCATAATATTCAGGTCATAATCGGGTTCCAGCCTGAACAGGCGTAACACCTGATCGAGCATTTCGCGATGCTGTGCCGTGACGCACAACCGCGATTCAAAGGCGGGATCCTGAGCCAGCGCCTGCACCAGCGGTGCCATTTTTATCGCTTCCGGGCGAGTACCAAATACCGTCAGAACTTTCACACTGTTTCTCTCAATCATGCGCGTCTGGTATCAGACGCGGACGACGTGCCAGCGCGACACCCGCGCCTGTTAATGCCCCAACGGCACCCCACATAATCATCATAAACAGACGACGCGGACTGTCCCGCGACACCGGCTCCTCCGGTGTGCGCAGATAACGGTAAGTCTGGAATTGACTGTTCAGCTTCGGACCGGCCTGAAGCGTGGTCAGCATCGCCCTGTTTTGATCATAGCTAATATCAAAATTGGGGCCGGTTGCGCGCAGCGTCTCCAGCTGTCCCTGTAAAACCGGCTGCCCCAGCAGGAAGAGATCGCTGTCCGCCAGGTTTTCACCCGCTTCGCGCGCCTGTTTCTCGTTGATCCCCTGCTGGCTGGCAATCTTCAGCGCCTGCTCCAGCCGATGCTGCTGACGCTGGAACACCGCGTTCGCCACATCTTCCTGACGTTTCACCTGCGCCTCCAGCTGGCCGGTGCGCGCCCGCCAGGCTCCTTTCAGCTCATCATTCAGATGACGTGCCGCCCGCTCGCTGGCGTAGGCGATATACTGGCGCAGCAGGTTATTGGCGTCGCTGGCCGTTTCCGCTTTGAGTTTGACGTTGTCAGGCAGGTTATGGGCGGCGTCGGCTGGCGTGAACAGGATATTGCTGATCATATCGTCCAGCAGCGCGGCGTCATTGTGCGCATTGCCGGTTTTACGGCTCTTGTAGTAGTCGGTCTGCTGCCAGAATTCACGGCGCGTATCCCAGGAGGCGAGCTGCATGGTGAACTCCTGATAGACCTCATCCATCACCGTGGGCGACGGCGCAGCCAGCGTCAGGGCGTTATTCCGCGCGTCCAGATTGGTCAGGAACTGCTGCTGGGCATAGTAGGAGCCCAGCATATTCACCGTCGGGCGATCGGTGATCGCGGTGGTGCTCCAGACCTGTTTCAGCAGCAGCGTGGCCAGCCACGCGACCAGAGCAAACAGCAGCGCCAGCCCGACAATCCAGCGTTTGCCACGCCATAAACGGCAGCATAAGCCGCGAATATCCAGTTCGTTGTCCACAACGTCAGAAGGCATGGCAGAGTTATCCTTTATCAGCTCTTGGGTAATGTGTTTTTCGCGTCGCGATAATGGTTCAGACGACGTTTAAGGCGACGAACGCGCCGCGCCACGCGCCACGCATGTTTCAGGCAGTAGCCATAGACCATAAAGGCCCCGAGGAACAGCAACAGCATTACCCACTCCGGGATAAACGCCAGATATTCCCCCAGCACCCCGATACCGGCGAGGATCGCCGCCGCCACGGTAATCAGCACAAAGGCCTGACGCGAGCTGAAGCCGGCGCGCATGATCAGATGGTGGATGTGCTGACGGTCAGCCGAGAACGGACTCATGCCTTTACGCAGGCGACGATACATAATCGCCACCATATCCATCAGCGGAATCGCAATCAGCCACAGCGCGGTGACGGGAGTAATGGGATGGCTCAGGCCCTGAGTGGTTTCCAGCAGGATCCAGATAATGGTGAAACCGATCATGGTACTGCCGGCATCACCCATAAAGACTTTGAAGCGGCGGCCGAGAAAGCCGAGGTTCAGCAGGATATAGGGCAGCGTGGCGGCAATCATCGCAAAACACCACATCGCGAGGCTGGTCTGGCCGTCGAAGTAGAGGATGATCCCCATCGCCGCAAAGGTGACTGAGGAGAGTCCGCCCAGCAGACCATCAATCCCATCCACCATATTAAAGGCGTTGATCGCGGCCCAGACGGCAAACAGCGTCAGCACATAGCCAAAGGGTCCGACAATCAGCTCGAACGGCCCGACGATAAAGCCCAGGCTGAGCAGATAGAGTTTTGCGCCAAACATCATCACCAGCGCGACAATCGCCTGCACGACCGCGCGGATTTTCACGCTGATGTCGAAGCGATCGTCCAGCGCGCCCACCAGCACCAGCACACCGGCGCAGCCGAGATAGAGTAGCGCGTGCGGCAGATAATAGTTGGTTATCGCAAAGGTGAAGCAGATACCTGCGAACACGGAGATGCCGCCCACCAACGGAATCGCGCCATGATGGCGTTTGCGTGAGTTAGGCTTATCAACCAGACCAATTTTTTTAGCCGCTTTTCGAGCAAAAAAGAGGAAAGCCAGGGAAAAGAGAAAAATTAAACCAAGCTCAGTACTCATAGTGAGTAAATTCACGTTAAACGCTCTCAGCTAACATCCCGGGCAACAATACGCGAAAAAGCGCGCCGATTGCTGCGTCGGATTCCGAATTCTGCATAAAGGGATGCACGAACGTTCATTAATTCGCCACCGCTACCACAGTCATTATAAATGCTCCCGTCAGTGTTCAATCCTATAGCCCGGAAATGAAAAACGCCACGTTGAGGCGTGGCGTAAGGTCAATTTTCTGCGCATTTTGGCTAAAAAAGCCGAATCTGCGGAGCGGCGTGGCGCTACCGGATTAAGAACGCTTCATCATGTCGAAGAATTCGTCATTGGTTTTGGTCATCGCCAGCTTGTTGATGAGGAATTCCATCGCGTCGATTTCGCCCATCGGGTGAATAATCTTACGCAGGATCCACATCTTCTGGAGCTCTTCCTGGGAGGTGAGCAGCTCTTCTTTACGGGTACCCGAGCGGTTGTAATCAATCGCCGGGAAGACACGTTTTTCAGCGATTTTACGCGAGAGATGCAGTTCCATGTTGCCGGTACCTTTAAACTCTTCGTAAATCACCTCATCCATCTTCGAACCGGTATCAACCAGCGCGGTCGCGATGATGGTCAGGCTGCCGCCCTCTTCCACGTTACGTGCAGCACCAAAGAAACGCTTTGGACGATGCAGGGCGTTGGCATCCACACCACCGGTCAGGACTTTACCTGATGCCGGCACCACGGTGTTGTAGGCACGCGCCAGACGGGTAATGGAGTCGAGCAGGATGATCACATCTTTCTTGTGCTCAACCAGACGCTTGGCCTTCTCAATCACCATTTCAGCAACCTGAACGTGGCGTGAGGCGGGCTCATCGAAGGTGGACGCGATAACTTCGCCTTTCACCAGACGCTGCATCTCGGTCACTTCTTCCGGGCGTTCGTCAATCAGCAGCACCATCAGGGTGCAGTCCGGGTAGTTATACGCCAGGCTCTGCGCGATATTCTGCAACAGCATGGTTTTACCGGCTTTCGGTGGTGCCACAATCAGACCACGCTGGCCGCGGCCGATCGGCGAAGCCAGATCCAGTACGCGAGCGGTTAAATCTTCCGTTGAGCCATTACCCCGTTCCATACGCAGACGTTTATTCGCGTGCAGCGGCGTGAGGTTTTCGAACAGAATCTTATTACGCGCGTTTTCCGGCTTGTCGTAGTTAACTTCATTAACTTTCAGCAGCGCAAAATAACGTTCACCCTCTTTTGGTGGACGGATTTTGCCGGAGATGGTGTCACCTGTGCGGAGGTTAAAGCGGCGAATCTGGCTGGGGGAAACGTAGATGTCATCAGGACCGGCGAGGTAGGAGCTGTCTCCTGAACGGAGGAAACCAAATCCATCCTGAAGGATCTCCAGCACGCCATCACCGAAGATGTCTTCGCCGCTTTTCGCATGCTGCTTCAGGATGGAAAAGATAATGTCCTGCTTGCGCATGCGAGCCTGATTTTCCAGCCCCATATTTTCGCCGAGAGTAATCAGCTCAGCAACCGGCGTATTCTTTAATTCGGTAAGATTCATAGTGATGGGTTCTTAAACTCGGGGTAATACTCGAAATGTTTGTCGTGAATGGTATGGCAATTAATCCATGCCGTTAATGGCTCTTATCGACTCTTCTCGACGATCATCGTCTGGGATGGCGACCTGTGCGCGAGGAGATGGCCGATTGTGATGCCAGAGTTGGAGCTAACCGTAAGATTGCTGAACCGTTCTATCTATAAGGTACAGTGCGACAGGGTTCAACAAGGGAAAACTTTAGATGCTAACTACAAGGTAAGTTCGTAATGCAGTGATTGGTAACTTAGCACGCCTGAAAGCGAACGTCCAGCAGCAGGAGATAAATTCACCACTGCCAGACGTTCAGCCCTGAATTACGCCAGGTTGGCGTTCAGGAACTCTTTCAGCTGGCCTTTAGACAGCGCGCCCACTTTGGTCGCGGCGACTTCGCCATTTTTAAACAGCAGCAGCGTCGGGATACCACGAATGCCATACTTCGGCGCCGTGCCTGGGTTATCGTCAATATTCAGCTTAGCGACGGTCAGCTTGCCATCGTACTCTTCTGCCACTTCATCAAGGATTGGCGCGATCATTTTGCAAGGACCACACCATTCAGCCCAGAAATCTACCAGTGTAACGCCGTCGGCTTTCAGCACGTCGGTGTCGAAACTGTCATCAGTCAGATGAACGATTTTATCGCTGCTCATGTTTTACTCCACAAGATTATGCCTGGCGAATTGGCGTAAAATATACCAATGTTGGTTGACTTTATTTCATCGGATACGCTTTCGTAAAGCGATAGTAAGCTGATATTCTACCACACTATGAGCAAAACACACTTAACTGAACAGAAGTTTTCCGACTTCGCCCTGCACCCAAAAGTGGTGGAAGCCCTTGATACCAAAGGCTTTCAATACTGCACGCCGATTCAGGCGTTAGCTCTGCCTTTTACGCTTTCAGGGCGTGATGTCGCAGGCCAGGCGCAAACCGGTACCGGCAAAACGATGGCGTTTCTGACGTCAACGTTTCATCATCTTCTCTCTCATCCTGCGGCGGAAGACCGTCAGGTTAACCAGCCACGGGCATTAATTCTTGCGCCGACGCGCGAACTTGCTGTGCAGATTCACGCGGATGCCGAACCTCTTACCGCCTCAACCGGCCTGAAACTGGGTCTCGCCTATGGCGGAGACGGCTACGATAAACAGCTGAAAGTGCTGGAACAGGGCGTTGATATTCTGGTGGCCACCACCGGGCGTCTGATCGACTACGCCAAGCAGAATCACGTTAACCTCAGTGCCATTCAGGTGATGGTGCTGGACGAAGCCGATCGCATGTTCGATCTCGGCTTTATTAAAGACATTCGCTGGCTGTTCCGTCGGATGCCACCCGCTACCCAGCGCCTGAGCATGCTCTTCTCGGCCACGCTCTCCTACCGCGTGCGTGAACTGGCGTTTGAGCACATGAACAGCGCCGAATATGTTGAAGTGGAACCGGAACAAAAAACCGGCCATCGCATTCAGGAAGAGCTTTTCTATCCGTCTAACGAAGAGAAAATGCGCCTGTTGCAGACCCTGCTGGAAGAAGAGTGGCCGGATCGCGCCATTGTCTTCGCCAACACCAAGCACCGCTGCGAAGACATCTGGGGCCACCTGGCCGCCGATGGACACCGTGTTGGCCTGCTGACCGGCGACGTGGCGCAGAAGAAGCGCCTGCGCATCCTGGATGACTTCACCCGCGGTGATGTGGATATTCTGGTCGCCACTGACGTTGCGGCTCGTGGCCTGCATATCCCGGCGGTGACGCACGTCTTTAACTACGATCTGCCCGACGATTGTGAAGATTACGTCCACCGTATTGGTCGTACCGGCCGCGCCGGCGCCAGCGGACACTCGATCAGCCTCGCCTGTGAAGAGTACGCGCTGAACCTGCCTTCCATCGAAGAGTATATTGGCCACAGCATTCCGGTGAGCAAATACAGCAGCGAAGCGTTGTTAACCGATTTACCGCCACCGAAACGTCTGCAACGCAGCCGCTCGGGCAATGGCCCGCGTCGCGGGGGCAATAACGCCAATCGTCGCGGTGCACCACGCAACAACAACCGTAAACGTTCGGGTTAAGCTCACCATGCTAAGCGCATCGTCACTTTATGCAGCGATTGATTTAGGATCTAACAGCTTTCATATGTTGGTGGTGCGCGAGGTCTCTGGCACGATTCAGACCATCGCGAAAATCAAGCGCAAGGTTCGCCTTGCTGCGGGTCTGGATAAGCATAACCAGCTGTCAGCCGACGCCATGGCGCGAGGCTGGCAGTGCCTGAAACTCTTCTCTGAACAGTTGCAGGATATTCCGCCCGATCAGATCCGCGTGGTGGCGACCGCCACCCTGCGTCTGGCGGCGAACGCGCAGACCTTCCTCGACACCGCACAACAGATCCTCGGCTGTAGCATCAACGTGATCAGCGGTGAAGAGGAAGCGCGCCTGATTTATCAGGGCGTGGCGCACACCACCGGCGGTTCCGACCAGCGCTTAGTGGTCGACATCGGCGGCGGCAGTACCGAGCTGGCGAGCGGCGATGGATCGCACGCCTCGGTGCTGTTCAGCCTGTCGATGGGCTGTGTGACCTGGCTGGAGCGCTTCTTCAGCGACCGCCATCTGGCACAGGAGAACTTCGACCAGGCCGAGCAGGCCGCGCGTGAGATGGTCCAGCCGGTGGCGGCGCAGCTGCGTCAGCAGGGCTGGCAGGCGTGCGTCGGGGCATCCGGCACGGTGCAGGCACTCCAGGAGATCATGGTGGCGCAGGGCATGGATGAGCGCATCACGCTGAACAAGCTGCAACAGCTGAAGCAGCGCGCCATTCAGTGCGGCAAGCTGGAAGAGCTTGAGATCGAAGGGCTGACGCTGGAACGGGCGCTGGTTTTCCCCAGCGGCCTGTCGATTCTGATCGCCATTTTCCAGGAGCTGGGTATTGATAGCATGACGCTGGCAGGCGGCGCGCTGCGGGAAGGGCTGGTCTACGGCATGCTGCATTTGCCGATCGACCGCGATATTCGCACCCGCACGCTGCACAACGTCCAGCGTCGTTTCAGCATCGACGTCGACCAGGCCGATCGCGTGCGTCAGTTAGCGGAGAGCTTTTTTCGGCAGGTTGCCACACCGTGGAAACTGGATCAGCGCTGTCGCGAGCTGCTGCTGAGCGCCTGCGCCATTCATGAAATTGGCCTGAGCGTCGACTTCCGCCACGCCCCGCAACATGCGGCCTATCTGGTCAGCCACCTCGATCTGCCCGGCTTCACACCGGCGCAGAAGAAGCTGCTGGCCTGTCTGCTGCAAAACCAGAGTGGCAGCATCGATTTAGCGCTGCTGACCCAGCAGAACGCCCTGCCGCCGCGTCTGGCGGAGCGGATGTGTCGCCTGCTGCGGCTGGCGATTATCTTCTCCAGCCGCCGTCGCGATGACACCCTGCCCGCGGTCAGGCTTCAGGCCAATGAGGACGCGCTGCATCTGACCCTGCCTGCGGGCTGGCTGGAGGCGCATCCGCTGCGCAGCGAGCTGCTGGAGCAGGAGAGCCACTATCAGTCTTATGTCCACTGGTCGCTGACCCTGTCGTGATGATCCTCGCGTGAGGCGAATCCCTTCGCCTCCGCGTTTTTAGCGGCTCAGCCCTTTTTCGCCTTCTCCAGCATCGCCTTCAGACCGGCAACCCGGCTCTGCCCGGTTTTCATCCGCTCTTCCGCGCTGACCACCTTGCGCTCGGTTTCCCATTGCAGATCGTCCTGCGGCAGCTCCAGCAGAAAACGGCTCGGCTCAGGCCGGACCAGCTCGCCATACTGTCGGCGCTCACGGCACAGGGTAAAGGTCAGCTCTTTCTGCGCCCGTGTGATCCCCACATACGCGAGGCGGCGCTCCTCTTCGATGTTGTTCTCATCGATGCTGCTCTGGTGCGGCAGCAGTCCCTCTTCCATGCCGACCAGGAACACATAGGGGAACTCCAGCCCTTTCGAGGCGTGCAGCGTCATCAGCTGCACCTGATCCAGCTCCTCCTCGCTTTCGCCGCGCTCCATCATGTCGCGCAGGGTAAAGCGCGTCACCACCTGCGCCAGCGTCATCGGCTCATCAATATCGCTGCCTTCCAGCATTTCGCTCATCCACTGAAACAGCGTGTTGACGTTCTTCATCCGCATTTCGGCCGCTTTCGGGCTGCCGGAGGTTTCAAACAGCCAGCTCTCATAGTCGATGCCTCGGATCAAATCGCGCACCGCGTTTACCGGCTCACGCTCGCTCAGCTGGATAATCTCATGCAGCCAGTGGGTAAACCGTTGCAGATGCTCCAGGCCGCGACCGCTCAGCGTCTGCCCCAGGCCAACATCGAAGCTGGCGTTAAACAGGCTCTTGTTACGCAGATTGGCCCACTCGCCGAGCTTTTGCAGCGTGGCCGGGCCAATCTCGCGGCGCGGCGTGTTAACAATGCGCAGAAAGGCGCTGTCATCCTCGGGATTGGTCAGCACGCGCAGATAAGCCAGCAGATCTTTAATCTCCGGGCGCGAGAAAAAGGAGGTGCCGCCAGAGATGCGATAGGGGATACGGTTCTGCATCAGAAACTTTTCAAAAGTGCGCGACTGGTGGTTGCCGCGGTAGAGGATCGCGTAATCTTTATACTGGGTCTTGTTGATAAAGTGATGCGCGATCAGCTCGCCGGTCACCCGTTCCGCCTCATGCTCCTCGCTGTTGGCGGTCAGCACCTTCAGCTCGCTGCCCTGCCCCAGCTCCGAAAACAGGCGCTTCTCAAACACGTGCGGGTTATTGGCAATCAGGATATTGGCCGCCTTGAGAATGCGCTGCGAAGAGCGATAGTTCTGCTCCAGTTTCACCACCTCCAGCGCCGGGAAATCCTGATTCAGCAGCACCAGGTTCTGCGGGCGCGCGCCGCGCCAGGAGTAGATCGACTGGTCATCATCACCCACCACGGTAAACCGCGCCCGCGCCCCCACCAGCAGTTTGACCAGCTCATACTGGCTGGTGTTGGTGTCCTGATACTCATCCACCAGCAGATAGCGGATACGCTGCTGCCAGCGCTCACGCACCTCCAGATTCCGCTGCAACAGCAGCGTCGGCAGCAGGATCAGGTCGTCAAAATCGAGCACATTGCACGATTTGAGATGCTGGCTGTAGAGGGCGTAGCAGTGCGCGAAAATATTATCCTGCTGCGAGCGCGCCAGCGCGGCGGCGCCCGCCGGATCGATCAGGTCGTTTTTCCAGTTTGAGATGGTGGAGATCAGCTGCTGCAACAGCGTCTTATCCTCTTCCAGCCACTCTCTGGTCAGCTCTTTCAGCAGGGCGAGCTGATCCTGATCGTCGAACAGCGAGAAGTTCGACTTCATGCCCAGCGCCGCGGTTTCGCGCTTGATGATCTCCAGCCCCAGGGTATGGAAGGTTGAGATCAGCAGGCCGCGCGCCTCTTTGCGGCCCAGCGTCTGCGCCACACGCTCCTTCATTTCGCGCGAGGCTTTATTGGTAAAGGTCACCGCGGCGATATGACGCGCCTGATAGCCACATTCCCGAATCAGATGGGCAATTTTATTGGTAATGACGCGGGTTTTACCCGATCCCGCACCCGCCAGCACCAGACAGGGACCGGTAACAAATTCGACGGCACGTTGTTGGCTGGGGTTTAAACGCATAGGAGAAATCGCCTGATTGAATCAAAAGAAAGGGGTTTATACTGGGCGGCAATTATACACAACCGAGATACCAACATGGCGAAAACCGCGGCGGCTTTACACATCCTGGTCAAAGAGGAAGCGCTGGCAAAAGAGATCCTGGCGAAACTGGCGAAGGGCGGCAATTTCCAGCAGCTGGCAAAAAAGCACTCAACCTGTCCTTCGGGCCGTAAGGGGGGCGAGCTGGGGGAATTTCGTCAGGGGCAGATGGTGCCCGCTTTTGATAAAGCGGTCTTTAGCTGCCCGCTGCTGACGCCTTACGGGCCGGTGAAGACCGGCTTTGGTTATCACATTATCAAAGTGCTCTATCGCAACTAGTTACTTCTTCTGCTTCATCTGCTGCAACACGTTGCTGCACTGGTTATCTTCGTTATCACTCGGCGAGATCAGTGCCAGCAACGCGGCCGCCGGCCCGACCACGGCGCCCAGCGCCACGGCGGCGGCACCACGGGCCAGCAACGGTCCCGTTTTCACCCCGGCATCGGGATTTTTAAAGGTGCCACGCACGTAGAGCGGTGAGCGCAGGGTAAAGACGCGCATCCCTTTGCTCTCCGGGTTCACCGACAGATCCATACGCTCATTGGCGAAGTTGGCGTTACCTGACACATTGATAACGGCGTTCTCGGTATCAAACACAAACAGGTTCGGCGTCGCGACCCCATTTTGCAGCTTAATATCGGTGGCGGCGCAGTTAATGCGAACCTGGTCATCGCCGAACAGTTTGCCGACCACGTAGTTACCGACGTTAAGTCCGGCAATCTCCATCAGACTGCGGCTTATCAGGCCGTCATTCATCAGCAGCTTCAGTTGCCCGTTACTGGTCGCCAGCAGATCGGCCACAGAGTTACCGGTGCCGGTAAAGCTGGCATCGCCATTCAGCTGGCCGAGACTGTTCTGCATCGCCTGTACATCGGGGAAGAGCTGACGCAGGCGCAGCTTGCGCGCATGCAGGTCAACCCGGCCGCGCATCGGCGAGCGATCGCCCTCCAGCCGGATGGTACTGTTGAGATTGCCGCCCGCGATACCAAAGCGCAGCGGATCGAGCAGCAGATTGCCATTCTTCAGCTGTAAATGGGTATAAAGATCGCTTAACGGCAGCGAATTGCTGTGTTCGATACGTTTGCCGCTGAACTTCACGTCAGCATCCATTACGTCCCAGTTTTTGGTCTCGAATTTATCGTGCGGCAGGACACGGTCCGCTGGCTGGTTCGACTTCTCCCCACGCCGGGCTTTGGCCTGTGCCGTCTTCTCGCTGCCTTTGCCGGAGTCCACGCCAATCAGTGGTCCCAGATCCGCCATGCGCAGCTGCTCAGAAGAGAGTTCACCGCTGAGTGTCGGCCGCGGTTTGCCCTGGCTGTAGATCAGCGAGCCGTGAATATCACTGTCGCCAATATGTCCGTTGAATTTCTCATAGCGGTAGACCGCGCCCTTCTCGCCGCTGAATTTAGCAATCAGGTGGCCGTCGGTTTCATAGGGCGGTGTATCCGGCAACAGAACGCCGGTCAGCCCATAGAGATTGGCCAGCGTATCGCCTGAAAAGCGCAGCCGCACATTGACGCCACCGAGGTTCATCGGGTCCTGAACGCCGCCAGTCACCTGCACCCGGGTAGTGCCGTTACGCAGATCGGCCTGCACCGGGAACGGGGTGTTCTGGCTGCGCAGCGACAGCATCCCGCCAATCTTGCCCTCGCCGCTGAGTTTCTCGTTGTTATAGCTGCCGTTGGCCCGCCAGCCAAAGACAAAGTCCCCCGCGCCCTGCTGTTTATCGTCGCCCCCGGCGATCTGCGCGTAGGGCACCGGTTTACCCAGCGGATTGACCTCTACCGTCACGTCGGCATGGTTAATCGCGTCGCGATAGCGGATCTGGCCCTGATCAAACAGGATGTTATCAAGGCGGAATGTCCAGGCGGAGGGAGGCGCACTTTTATCCTCTTTGTCGCTGCCGGCGAGGGTAAAGGTCCAGTTATTCTTCTTATCGGCGGTCTGGATCAGCCGCGCATCGGGCCGCTGCAACTTAATCCACGGGATAAACAGCTCTTTATGCAGCAGCGCCAGCGGGGCCAGGGTGGCATCCGCCCGTTGCAGATGCACCATCGTGACCTCGTCAATTCCAGGCGGGTTGCCCAGCATAATATCTTCCGCGTGCAGCTGCGGCCACGGCACCCAGCGCCGCCAGCCCGACTCGTCGCGGTTACGCACCCAGTCGATCCCCAGATCGCCGCGTATCGCAAAAGGACGGTTTAATTCCGTCGAGACTTTCTGGTTGATGACAGGCTTCAGGCGATTCCAGTCAAAAGTCGCGATCACCACCACAATCACCACGATCAACAGCAACAGAATACCCACAACCCAACTGACTATTTTCCCGGTTCGCGACATGATGCTCTCTCCTTGCACTTTCAGGGTCTGCGTTAAAGATAGTCGAGGCAGGGAGAGCAGGGAAGCGCGACAGCAAGGTGATTTCGTTCAGAAAAGGGGAACGGCGCTGAAAAACAGCCGCCCTGTCGCGCAGATTTGAACAGCAGGAGTGGCAGCCTCTCACGGGCATGCAGGTGCCGGTGAGATTGGTCTCGCAATTAAAATAAAACGCCGTTTTAAAATCATTGACGTCTGCCATACCAGACGCGAGACTAACCGGATATTTCACTACGGGTTTAAAACCATGACGCAGAAGAAAATCGCCATCATTGGTGAGTGCATGATTGAGCTGTCCGAGAAAGGTGAGAACATCAAACGCGGCTTTGGCGGCGATACGCTGAACACCGCGGTTTACCTCGCCCGTCAGGTCGAAGCGTCACAGCTGCGGGTCGATTATGTCACCGCGCTCGGCACCGACTCGTTCAGCGATCAGATGATCGCCGCCTGGCAGCAGGAGAAGGTCAATACCGACCTGATTCAGCGCCTCGACAACAAAATGCCGGGCCTCTATGTGATTGAAACCGACGCCGACGGCGAGCGCACCTTCTGGTACTGGCGCAGTGACGCCGCCGCCCGCTACTGGCTCGACAGCCCGCAATCGGCGGCGATCAGCGATCAGCTGGCACACTACGACTATCTCTATCTGAGCGGTATCAGCCTGGCGATTCTGCCCCCCGCCAGTCGCGAGAAGCTGATGGCGCTGCTGGCACGCTGCCGCGCGAACGGCGGCCGGGTGATTTTCGATAACAACTACCGTCCCCGTTTATGGCCCGACCAGGCCAGCGCGCAGCACGCCTATCGCGCCATGCTCCGCTGCACCGATACCGCCTTCCTGACGCTGGATGATGAACATCTGCTGTGGGGCGAGCAGCCGCTGGAGGCGGTAATTGCCCGGACCCGCGAGGCGGGCGCCAGTGAGATTGTGATTAAGCGCGGCGCGGACGCCTGCCTGATCGCTATCGGCGATGCGCCGCTGATTGAGGTGCCTGCGATAAAGCTGGCGAAAGAGAAGGTGATCGATACCACCGCCGCCGGCGACTCCTTCAGCGCCGGTTATCTGGCGCGTCGTCTGACCGGCGACTCTGCGGAAGCGGCCGCGCAGCGCGGCCATCTCACCGCCAGCACGGTGATTCAGCATCGCGGTGCGATTATCCCAACAGAGGCGATGCCTGACTGAAGCGGCGGTGCGCGCAATGCGCCAGCAGGCGCATTGCGCGTTTCACGCGCTCAGTGGCTGACTGAATTGCAGCTGATAGAGCCGGGCATAGGCCCCGTTTTTTGCCAGCAACGCCTGATGCGTACCACGTTCAACAATCTCCCCCTCCTCTACCAGCAGGATCTCATCCGCCTTTTCGATGGTGGAGAGCCGGTGCGCGATAATCAGGGTGGTGCGGTTTTGCTGTAACCTCTCCAGCGCCGACTGAATGGCGCGTTCAGATTCGGTATCCAGGGCGGAGGTCGCTTCGTCGAGGATCAGGATCGGGCTGTCGCGCAGCAGGGCGCGGGCGATAGCGATGCGCTGGCGCTGACCGCCCGACAGCAGCACCCCATTCTCGCCAATCACCGTATCCAGCCCGTTATCCATTTTGTTAATAAACTCCATCGCATGCGCCATCTCCGCCGCCTTTTCGATCGCTTCCCGGCTGAACACATCCGTGCGCGCATAGGCGATATTGTTCGCCACCGTGTCATTGAACAGGTGAACATGCTGGGACACCAGCGCCACCTGCTCGCGCAGCGAGGCCAGGGTGTACTCACGCAGATCGTGACCATCCAGCAAAATCTCTCCGCTGTCGATGTCGTAAAACCGCGTCAGCAGGCTGGCGAGAGTCGACTTACCCGACCCGGAGCGGCCGACCAGCGCCACGGTTTTACCGGCGGGAATATGCAGACTGATATGCTTCAGCGCCGGGGTTTCCGCGCCGGGATAGGTAAAGGTCACATCGCGGAACGCCAGCTCGCCGGTGGCGCGCTGCACCACTCTTGTCCCTTCATCTTTCTCCTGTGGCGTATCCAGAATGGCGAACAGCGTCTGACAGGCGGCCATCCCGCGCTGGAACTGGGCGTTAACGTTGGTCAGCGACTTTAACGGACGCATCAGCATCAGCATGGCGGAAAAGACCGCGCTGATGGTGCCCGCCGTCAGGGTCGCCATCACCGAGGGAAAACTGGCCGCGTAGAGCACAAAGGCCAGCGCGAAGGAGGCGAGCAGCTGAATAAGGGGATCGGAAAGCGAGGTGGTGGAGACCATCTTCATGCCCTGGCGGCGCATTTTGTTGCTGACCTGCTCAAAGCGGGCGGTTTCCACCTGCTGGCCGCCAAACATCAGCACCTCTTTATGCCCTTTCAGCATCTGTTCGGTGCGGGTCGTCACCTGGCCCATGGTGTTCTGCATATTCTTGCTGATGCTGCGAAAACGCTTAGAGACGAGGCGGATCGCCAGCGACACAATCGGTGCCAGCACAATCAGAATCAGCGACAGCTGCCAGCTGTAGTAGAACATCATGACAAACAGGCCAATGATGGAAGCCCCTTCACGCACCACCGTCACCAGCGCGCTGGAGGAAGAAGAAGCGACCTGTTCGCAGTCGTAACTGATACGCGAGAGCAGCGTACCGGTCGATTGCTGATCGAAAAACGCCACCGGCATGCCCATCATATGGCTGAACAGGCGACGGCGCAGGGTCATCACCACTTTGCCCGACACCCAGGAGATCGAATAATTTGAGATATAGCCGCTCACCCCGCGGATCAGGATCAGCCCGATAATCACCAGCGGCATCCAGAGCAGAATGCCGTGGTTATTTTTGCCAATCACGTCGTCGAGCAACGTTTTCAGCAGGGTGAGCATAAATGGATCTATCGCGGCGTTCACGATCAGCGCGACGCCGGCGGCTAACAGTCCCAGCCTGAATGGAGAAATCGTCGGCCACAGGCGACAAAAGGTTTGTCTGGTGGAGAGATTTGTATCAAACATGGAATGGATCTTACCGTTGTGAATGAGTGGATGATGTTATGTTAAAGCGCATCAACCAACAGGAAACTGCTGCCGGTCAATCGGTGATAAGTATTCCCAAATGAGACTACATCAGGGTTTTTACCCCGCCGCAGGCCCCTTCACCGGGTAAAAACCATTACCTCGCCTTAATAGCCCGCCGCGTGTTATCCGGTAAATTGCGGCTAACGAAGCGCGCTGTGCCAGCCATTTACCTTAAGCTGAAAAATCGTGATTAAACGCAGGACCGGAAGAAAATCCGGCTTCAGGACCGCTTATAATTTATCCATTAATATTAGTGGTTTATCCATCAAAACCCGCCACCAGGCATAGTCCGAATCTGGTCAGATCCGCCCTTTTCGGATGGACGACCGCCTGAAAAAAGACCATCTTTTAATCAACCACAGCAGGACGCTGTGCTCTCCGGCCGCGAACAAAACAACGATAAATATTCCCCGCATCAGGACATATTATGCACACAGAAATCATCAATATCTGGCCGCACGGTGATGCGCCAGGCGCCAGCGATTCGCGGGCGCAGCCACAGATTGTCGACATGG
Organism: Pantoea sp. C2G6; assembly: GCF_051336815.1. Lineage (NCBI taxonomy): Bacteria > Pseudomonadati > Pseudomonadota > Gammaproteobacteria > Enterobacterales > Erwiniaceae > Pantoea > Pantoea sp. C2G6. The sequence continues at coordinate 38,033 of NZ_JBGMNJ010000015.1, read as the reverse complement.
CAAAAGAGTATGAGCCTTACGATCGCGCGGCGACCGGCGTGCGCTGCCCGGAGATGGCGATCTGGCATCCGGTTGAATCAAATGGGATTACGCTGCTGGTGGCACCGGGCGGTGGCTATCAGCGGGTGATGATCGATCGGGAAGGGAGCGCGCTGGCGACCTTCTTCACCTCGATGGGCTACACCCTGGCGGTGATGACCTATCGCCTGCCCTATGACGGACATCACGAAGGCCCGGACGCGCCACTGGCCGATGCTCAGCGTGCGGTTCGGGTGCTGCGTGACCGGGCGCAGCGCGGTCTGAATGGCAAATATATCGTGATGATGGGCTTCTCCGCCGGCGGACACGTGGCGGCCAGCCTCGGCACCCGCTTCGCAGAGAAACTCTATCCGGTGCAGGATGGCGCAGAAAACTTCTCGCCCCGTCCCGATGCGATGGTGCTGGTCTATCCGGTGATCAGTATGCGCGACGGGCTTGCCCACGAAGGCGCACGTACCCGCCTGCTGGGTGCCTGGCCCGATCAGAAAACCATTGAAGCCTATTCACTGGAAACCCGGGCGCATCCGCTGGTGCCGCCGACGCTGCTGATCCACGCCGCGGACGATGAATCGGTGTCGGTGAATCACAGCATGGCATTTTTCGCGGCGCTGCGTGAGCATAAGGTGCCGGCAGAAGTGCACTTCTATCAGAAAGGCGGGCACGGCTTTGGTATCCGTGGCGTGGCGGATTTGCCCCTCGCCAGCTGGCCAATGTTAGTGACCGAGTGGCTCAGGGCAAAAACCTGAGGCGTTAAGCGGCGGGCGGGACATCCTTAACGTTGCTATCCGGCGGACTGGCATCATTGCTGGCCGCCGGTGCCGCAGGCGGTGCCATCACTTTGTCCCAGTCACTTTGCAGGCTCTTCACGTTGGTTTCCGCTTCCCCTTCCGGCTGGATCAGCACCATCATCAACTCCTGCGACAGCTGCTGACGCAGCTCCTGGTTCAGCTGCTCGCGGGTCAGCCCGGCGAGGAAAGTCTGACGCAATTTCTGATACTGCTCCGGGGCGATGTCGACCACCGCGTTCTGCTGCGAGCGCAGACGCTGGCTCATCAGCACATCGGTATCGGTTCGGGCATAGGTGGTGAACAGCTTGTTCAGCTCCAGCAGCTTCTGCGCCATCAGCGCATCAAACTCCTCCTGCGGCAGCCCTTTATCCCGTACCGCCGCCAGCTCGCGCGCCACCAGATTCATGTTCTGCGCCAGATTTTCGTTGCGGCCATCCATGTTGATAGAGCACTGGGCGCGCTGATACAGCACCCGGCAGTCGAAGCCGACCTGTACGCCCTGCGCTTTGCTGTCACTCAGCGCGCGCTGGACATGCCAGAACAGCGCTTCACGCGCCAGGTCGCCCTGCCAGTAACGCTGTAAATTCTGCGAGTCGCGAATCGGTTGCCACGGCGTATCCCACACCAGCGACAGACGATCCTGGGTCATGTTGCCATTAACCAGATTGACCGGCTCATGCGGCAGCGGCGACAGGGTCGGCAGCGGCGCGGGGGTTTCCCGTTTGCCGGTTAACGGCGAAAAGGTTTTATTGATCTGCTCAGAGAGGCTGCGGCTGTCGACATTGCCGACGACGTAGAGCGTCATCGCGTCAGGGGTATACCAGCGATGGTAGAACTCATTCAGCTGGGCTAAGTCGATCGGCGCGCGCGGCTGCACCGCCGGATCGTGCGCCAGCAGCGCCGAGCCTTTCAGCCGATAGCGCCACCAGACATCCTGGGTATCTTTCGGCCAGGTCGCCACCGGATCGGAGGCGCTCAGCGCGGTACTCACCACCTGCTCGGTAATCGCCATATTGCCCGCGGTCGCCGCCAGCCAGTTCAGCGCTTCTTTCAGCAGCTCGGGGCGGTTATTCGGCAGGCTGAGATTGTATTGGGTGGAGTCATAGGAGGCGATGACCGGCGGCAGCGGATGCTTAGGGTCCATCGCCTGTTGCCATAGCGCGCGCTGCTGTTGGGTGTCGAGCGCGGTGTTATGTACCATCGCCAGCCGCGGCAGCAGGTGGCTGAAGCCGGTCTGCTGCGCACTCTCCACCAGCGAACCGGTATTCACGACCAGGCGCAATTCAATGCGATCGCTGGGCCGTTGCGGCGTGGCCAGTAACTGCCAGCTAAATCCGTTATCCAGCTTGCCTTCCTGCCAGGCCGGATCCGGTTGCAGCGTTTCTGCCTGGAGACCATAGCTGGTTGCCGACAGCATTAATCCACCAACCAAAAGCCGAATTCTGGTGCCCTGCATGTGAACCCCTACTCAAAATAATTCAAATATCGTTATCACTGGCACGTATCGCCGCTGTTATTAACGAACCGGCTGGCGTCGCCGAATCGCGCTGTTATCCAACAGCAAAGTGTTTGACCACAGGAAGCTCAGGATGTCGCGCAGCGAAGTGAAAAACGTTAAAAAAAACAAGTGGGGTTCATTATGCAAATGCCCGCTGTCAGGGCAAGCGACAGCGGGCATTTAGGGGGATTTAAGTGAAATTCAGTGATTAAACTGAAGATTCAGAGGCTTTTTTCTCCTTGTTGCGGCCCGCGAGCGTCTCATTCAGCTGTTTGTGATCCAGCTGATCCACCCACTTCGCCACTACCACAGTCGCGACCCCGTTACCCACCAGATTGGTCAGCGCACGGGCTTCCGACATAAAGCGGTCGATACCGAGGATTAACGCCAGGCCCGCCACCGGCAGATGACCAACCGCCGAGAGCGTCGCCGCCAGCACGATGAAGCCACTGCCGGTCACCCCCGCCGCCCCTTTTGAGGAGAGCAGCAGCACCACCAGCAGCGTAATCTGATGGAAAATATCCATGTGCGCATTGGTCGCCTGAGCGATAAACACCGCGGCCATGGTCAGGTAGATCGAGGTGCCGTCGAGGTTGAAGGAGTAACCGGTCGGGATCACCAGCCCCACCACCGACTTCTTACAGCCCAGCTTTTCCATCTTATCCAGCATGCGCGGCAGCGCAGACTCAGATGAGGAGGTGCCCAGCACAATCAGCAGCTCTTCTTTGATGTAGGCGATGAATTTGAAGATGCTGAAGCCAGCGAACAGACGCGCAATCAGCCCCAGCACCACCACCACAAACAGAATACAGGTGATGTAGAAGCAGATAATCAGCTGGCCCAGCTGCACCAGCGATCCCACCCCATACTTACCGATGGTGAACGCCATCGCGCCAAAGGCTCCTATCGGTGCCAGGCGCATGATCATGTTGATGATGCCGAAGATAACTTTGGAGAAACTTTCAATCACGTTGAAAATCAGCGTGCCGGTGTTACCGAGACGATGCAGGGCAAAACCAAACAGCACGGCAAACAGCAGTACCTGCAAAATATTGCCGCTGGCAAAGGCACCAATCACGCTGTTGGGGATCACATCCAGCAGGAAGGCAACGATACCCTGCTGCTGCGCCTGCTCAGCGTAAACCGCCACCGCTTTGGCATCCAGCGTGGCCGGATCGACATTCATCCCGGCGCCTGGCTGTATAACGTTAACCACAATCAGGCCGATAATCAGAGCGATGGTGCTGACAATTTCAAAATAGAGCAGCGCGACCGCGCCGGTACGCCCGACCGCTTTCATGCTCTCCATGCCCGCGATGCCGGTCACCACGGTACAGAAGATCACCGGGGCGATAATCATCTTGATTAATTTAACAAAGCCATCGCCCAGCGGCTTCATCTGGGTACCGATTTCGGGATAAAAATGGCCTAACAAAACGCCGATGCCAATGGCCATCAGCACCTGGAAATAAAGGCTTTTAAAAAGTGAGGTTTTCATAAACAGGTGTCCACTAACGCCGTGAGGTGATGTTGTCGGATTTGTTATTGTGACTGGCGGGCAACAGAGGTGGCGCCTGACAGTAACCCGAAAATAACACTCTGTTTACGTGATTAATACAGGGTGACAAACCCCCAGGAAACCCTGGGGTCGTAATTCTGAACTGAAACGCTTCAGCAAGGGGTTTTGTAACTAAAATTCTCGCAAAATCAATGAATCAGGCCACTACTTCGGCACCAGAGGGTTTTCAATCCAGTCCTGGTTGAAGCGGATCAGCGGCAGCGCTTCCGCATAGAGGTAGCCCTGACCAATATGAATGCCGCGCGCCAGCAGCCAGTCGCGCTGCTCGGCGGTTTCTACCCCTTCGGCAATCACATCCAGCTGAATAATCTCCGCAATCGCCGCGACGATGCGCACCATGTTGTCATCATCCGGCAGCGCTGCCACAAAGCTGCGGTCCATCTTGATCTTGTTAACCGGCAGCGCTTTCAGCTGATGCAGATAGTTGAGGTTGGAATAGCCCATGCCGAAGTCGTCCAGCGCCACCGCAATACCGGTCTGCTGCAACATACGCAGCAGCGATATTGCCTGCTCGGCATCACCGAACTGGGCGGTTTCGGTCACTTCCAGCACCAGCGTGCCGGGCGCGATGCGGTGGCGCGTCAGCAGCGCCTGCAAATGCGGCACCATGCTGCTGTCCCGCAGCTGCACCGCCGAAATATTGACGCTCAGCGGCAGCATGATGCCCTGATGCTGCCAGCCAGCCAGAATACGGCACGCCTCTTCGAACACCCAGCGGCCAATGGCGGTGATCACACCAATCTCTTCCGCGCTGGCAATAAACTCCTCGCTCAGGCCGTAGTGGCCGTCGGGCTGACGCATCCGCAACAGCGCTTCCGCACCGGCTAACGCCCCGCTGCGCATATCAATCTGTGGTTGCAGGTAGAGGGCGAACTGCTCATCGTGCAGCCCCTGCAAAATATCATGCTCCTGGGTCAGCCGTTTCTGGGCACGCTCGGTCAGGGCGGCATCAAAGAACAGAATCTGGTTTTTGCCCTGATGACGGGCCGACATCATGGCCGAGGTGGCCCGGTCCAGCAGCTCATTGGCGCTCAGCGGTTGATCGTCGCGCAGCGCCAGTCCGATGCTGGCGTTGGGACGCAGTTGCAGCTGGTGCAGATTTACCGGCTGATTCAGGCGGATCATCAGGTTACGCGCCAGCCGCAGCGCGCGGAACGGATTACTGGCGCGCTTCATTAACAGCACAAAGTCGCTGGTGCTGGTCTGCGCCAGCAGGGTGTGGTCATCCAGCGTGCTGCGGATCTTCTCCACCAGCGTCAGCATCAGCGTGTCGCGCTGCTCATCGCTCAGCACGCCGTTGGCCTCCAGCAGCGTCTCCACGCGGATCACCATCAGCGCCAGCGGCCGCTCGGGATTGCACATAAACTGTTCGACCAGCGCCAGAAACAGCGTCCGGTTGGGCAGATCGGTGACGGGGAAATGGGTGGTCAGGCGGCTCATCTCATCATGCACCGCCTCCAGCACCTGCTGATTGCGGTTGTAGCTGCGGATCAGCATTCCAATCTCGTCGTCGCGATGGCTCTGCGGCAGCGACAGCTTATGGGCCAGAATCGACTGCGGCGGCAGCTCCTGCAACTCGCGCGAGATATGACGCAGCGGATGCACAATCAGCCGGTTGATACACCAGCTGATCGACACCGAGAGGATCAGCGCCAGCAGCAGATAGGTGATAATCATGGTCGAGAGCGTGCTGAGGATAAACTGGTAGACGCGCGACGAGTTAGCCTGCAACACCAGATAAGCCAGCGGTTTCGGCATCCCGCTGTTTTCAACGGAATAGAGCGGCAGCGTAATCTGCACCGGCAGCTCAAACAGACGCGCCACCAGGCGCGGCACCGGTTTTTCAGTCTCAAAGTCTGCGTGCAGCGCCTGAAAAGCGTTCGGCAGCACCACATCGGCGCGCGATAAAATCCCGGCGGGTTTCAGGGAGTGCAGAATGTGTTCCGCCTGCGGAATATCGGCGCGCAGCACCGCCTCCGACAGCGGCTGACGGACGGTATGGGCGATATTCTCCATCTGCTGGGCGTAGTCAATCCTGCGCTGCTGCACAAAATGAAACAGTTGGATGACGATAAAGATACTGATGGTGATAACCGCAACCAGCGAAACTGTCGCCATCTGCTTTATCGTAAGTGACCGGCTAACCCGCAAAAATTCTCTCCCGACGATGAAAAAAGCCCAGATAGCAGACAGTAAAATGCCCGGCCAGTATATCCCATAATCTGACTTTTATACCGTCTGAAAAGTCCGGCTTTTGCCCCGCCAGGTTTATTTAAAATCGGCGTAGGGGATCAGCGGCTGTGGAGGCATATCCAGATCGCCCTGCCAGCCCTGCGCCGAGTAGCGCACATAGAGCAGGCCGTGGCTCGGGGTGTAATCCTTCGCCTGCTGAATGTCGACTCCCGCGCCGATAAACCAGTGTGGCGTCACCCGTCGTTCAACCACCGCCTGCGCCGTATAGCCGATCCCGCCGCCGGTGCTGCTGTCGGAAGTGGGGTTGCTGGCGAGGCTGAAGCCCGGATTGACCGGATAACGCCGCTGCGCCGCGGTTTTCGAATGTGACCAGGAGAGCGAGCCGCCGAGATCGAACGACCAGTTCTCTGTGCGCTGCCGCCAGGTGACCGGCACCGAAAAGGAGAGGTACTGCTGCGGACTGTAGTAGCCGCCCTGACCGAAGGTGTAATCGCTGAGATCTTTCTGGTAGTGCCAGAGCATGCTGTTCAGCCCGACGGTGGCACGGCGGTTGTCGCTGTTGATCAGCTTGTAGTAATAGCCACCCATCAGGCGCTCCCGGCTGTTATCGGCGAGGTTCTGACCGCTCAGCTGATGCGCGCTGAGATCGGCCCAGACGCCGTGCGCCCCACCCTGATCGTAACTCAGCCCGATGCCGCCGCCAGTCGCCACCACGCCGCCCCAGCGTTTGCCGCCATTGCTGGCCGGATCGCGCGCACCGGCATAGGCCAGCAGCGAACTGGCGATTGGCCGCCGCGAGGCGGTCAGGGTCACGCCGAGGTCTTTGAGATCGGTTTTCCAGCTCACGCCGCCAGTCCAGTTCGTCACCGTAAACCCCAGCGGCGTGGTGCCAAGATCGGCCGACCAGACCGCGTTATGCCATCCGGCCGCCAGCGCCGTGCCCTGATCGCGCTGATGGCTGTCGCGTCGGCAGCCGCCCGCATTGGCGTCGTCACAGCTGCCGAACAGCGCGTCGAAGCCGCCATTGCGGGTGGTGAACGTGCCGGCCGACACCGCAACCCGATCAAGCCGGAAAAAGCCGCGCCCGTCAGCAACCGGCCTCTCCGCCTGCAACATAGTGGTATGGGCGGTGAAATCAGAGATCCCGCCGGTGCCGCTGTTGCGCGAATAGTCCTGCTGCAACATCAGCGTGGTCTCCTGCTGGCGGTAGAGATCGGCGGTATCACTGCGAATGCCGCGTCTCAGCCAGCCATCCGCGGGATCAAGTCGGGTGGCCCGGCTGAGGTTTGCGTCGCTGGCGATACCGCTGGCCGCCAGCGCCTGCCGATAATCCTCCAGCGCCACTTCAGGCTGCTGCCGGGCGCGCGCCAGCCGCGCCGCATCACGAAACACCAGCGCCTTATCCTGCGACGGCGGCAGCGCGGCCGCCCGCTGTTTCAGACCGGCGAACAGCGTGGCAGCCCGGCTGGTCTCACCGACCGCCTGCCACGCCAGCGCGACGCGGCGATCCGCGTTCAGACTGCTCTGCGCCGCGGGCAACTGCGCCAGCGCCTGGCGTGCGTCATCGCGACGCTGCAACGCCACCAGCGCGTCAATCTCTCCCAGCGCCGCATCGCGGTTGTCAGCCTGGCGCGCCCGCACCTGCCGATAGCCCGCCAGCGCCTGTTCCGTGTCGCCGCGCGCCAGCGCCCAGTCCGCCAGCGTCAGATCGCGCCGGCTGGAAACCGGCTGCTGGCTGAGCAGCCTCACTGCCGCCGGCTCCTGCCCGGCCGTGCGCAGCGCATCGGCCTGGGCAAAGATCTGATCCTGCCGCAGCCGGTCAGCCAGCTGGCGCATATCACTGCTCCACTGCGCTTCCGGCAGCCGATGCAGCGTCGTCAGCGCCGCGCTGTCATCCCCTTTCCCGGAGAAGTAGAGCGCGCTGGCATAGAGTGCGGCGGGGTCCTGCGGATGCTGCTGCGCTACGGCGCGCATCACCGCATCCGCCTGCTGCCCGGCCCCGCTGTTGCGCAGCGCGCCCGCCAGCCGGTAACTGAGCCAGACATCATCCGCTGCCAGTTGCTGCGCCTGGCGATATTTTTCCGCCGCCTGCGACCAGCGACCCTGCTGCGCCAGCGCATCCGCCTCCGCACGCAGGCTGTCACTGCGCAGCGTACGCAGGGTGTCGGCCAGCGCACGCTGCTGCGCCGCGGGTAGCGTATTGATGAACTGCATCTCGCGGGCGGGCGAAACGGTCCGATAAAGCCCCGCCAGCCGCCGTATCGCCGTTGTATTAGCGCCATCGAGCTGCCGCGCCCGCAGCCAGTATCGTTCGGCCACCGCCGTCTCTTTGCGCGCCATCGCCACGTCGCCAAGGCCAATCAGGGCATAGCTGTCACTGCGGTCATACTGCTGCGCCATGCGGTACTGTTGTTCGGCCCCGGCCATATCGCGCTGCGCCAGCGCCTTATCGCCCCGCTCAATCGCCAGCCAGTAGCGGCTGGTCTGCAACAGCGACTGCCATTTGCCGATCAGCGTGCTCTGCTGACCCGCTTTAATGGCGCGCTCCAGCCAGAGGATCGCCGCCTCGCGATGGCCGGCGCGGGCCTGGGTCTGGCCCATCGCCCCCATCAGTTCCGCGTCGTCAGGGTTCGCCTTCAGCGCCCGCGTCAGCGCGGCCATCGACGGATTGACCTTGCCCGCGTCAACCAGCGCCAGGGCGCGCACCCGTGCACGATAGGCGGGATCGGCGAGCTGCGCCTGCTGCTGTGCCAGCCTGTCGACGCCCTGCTGATGCAGATCGCCGTCGGGAAACAGGGTCAGCCAGGCTTTTAACTGCGCCACGCTGCTGTCGCTGACCGGCTGCTCGTTGATGTACTGTAGCCAGAGATCGGCCGCCGCCTCCCGCCCGCTGCCGCTCTCTGCCAGCTGCCTGAGCTGGGCGATCGCCTGCTGCGGCTGCTGACGATCAAACGCCATCCGGGCAATCTGTAATCCGACGCCGACGTTGCCGGGATAGCGTTGCTCCAGCGCCTGAAGCTGCTGCCAGGCGACCTGCTGCTGATCCGGCATGCGCGCCAGCAGCCGCCAGTACTCCAGCGCCAGGTTCGCGTCAGGAAACACGCCGTGGAAAAGCGCATCGTAGGCGCTTTTCGCCGCCGCCAGGCGGCCCGAGGTGGCGAGCAGACGCGCCTGCTGAAGCTGCTGGCGTCCGTCAGAGGAGGTGATCCGCAGCCCCACGGCGGACTCGCGCGCCGCCGCCGAGTCGGGAGCCAGCTGGTTCAGCCGATCGAGCAGCCTCTGCGCCGCCGTGATGTCGCCCTGATGCAGCGCCAGCCGCAGCCGTGCCGCCAGTACCTGGGGATTATCCGGGTCGATCTTCTCCAGCCGGTACAGCGACTGCTGCACCAGATCATATTTGTTGGTGGATTCGCCGATGCGCACCTGGGTCAGCAGCCAGTCAACCGGTGAAACCTCCGGTCCCGTCACGGGGGCGGCCTGACCCGGCAGCGCCCCCAGCGTCCCAATCAGCAGACCGGCGCGCAGCAGGTGAGACTTACTCATCTTCATCGTCATCATCCAGCAACCGGCGGCGCGCGATCAGGCGCATCAGACGCCAGACCATCAGTGCGAACAGCACGATAACCCCGACCGTGCAGGCCGCCAGCCAGAACGGATGGGTGGCAAGCAGCGCCCAGAGCCGTTCCCACCACGGCAGATGACCCACGTAGTAGCTCTCCCCTACCCGCAGGCTATTGACGCCGGACTCGCGGATAATAATGGTGGAACCCGACATCGCCGCGCGCTTGCCGCTGTCGCCGGACGCCTCATTGAGCAGCTGCCAGCTACGCGGGCTGCCGTCGGCGAGCAGCGCCACCACACTGCGCTGATCGTAAAACGGCGACTGGAAGCCAAGCACCACCGCCAGCGGGCCACGGGAGCCGATTGCGGTGGTGCTTTCCACCGCCCGTCCGCTGTCGCTGAGCGAATTGAGCGCCAGATTTTTCTGGCGTACCGGTGTTTTCAGCCAGCTTGTCGTGGCGTCCACCAGCGCCGTGATCCGCCGCTCATCCTGAAGATCCCTGGGCAGGGTGCCGATCATCAGCAGATCCGCGTCCTGCTTCTGCGCCGTGGCCCAGTCGTCGGTGAGCTGCACCCGCAGCGCCGGATAGCCGGTCTGCGCACCAATGTTGCCCAGCGCGTTCAGCAGAGTGCTGACCTGCTGCGCATCCGGTGCGGACGGCACCAGCACCAGCGTCTGCGCCAGATCGGCGTAGCGGCTGAACGGAAAGCCCGCATTCGCCCAGGTTTGCAGCGACGGCATTTCGATGTAGTGGCGATAACCGGAAAAGTCGATGCTGGAACTCTCATCCACCACCACATGATGACCCACCGGCGTCACGGTTTCACAACGCCCGTCGGCGGTGCCGCCGATAAAGGTGTTGGCATAATCAAAGTCAAAGCGCAGCTGATTCATCACCCCCAGGCGTAACGCCGGAATGGTGAGTTCATGCCCCTTCTCCAGCAAGCCCTGGATCAGCGGAAGATGCAGCAGTTGCTCACCGGCGGTGTTTTTCGGCAGCAGCGGGTAGTCCTGAATAAACTGGTTATTCAGATTAACCGCCAGCCGGGAGCCATCCGGCTGCATCGGCGAGGTGTAGCGATAGCTCAGATCCATGTCGATGCCGCGGGCGCGTACCAGGAAGAGATCGGGTGGCAGGTTCAGCGTCAGGCTGATGGGGTCAGGCTGCATACCGTCCGACTGCAACTGATTCTCATACTGCGTCAGTTCCGCAAACGTGGTGCGGCGATCGGTACGCACCCAGTTTGGCGCATCGTAGGGCTGGCGCGGGGCCAGCAGCGTCACGCTGTCGATGGTTGAGCTGTCGCCGCGCAGCAGCAGCTCGCCCTGCGCGATCCCCTGCACCGCCGTCAGCAAATCCTCATCGTTGCGCCCCAGAATCAGCAGCATCTTCTGATAGGGATTGTCAGGCTGACTGAGGATCGCCACGGTGGGCTTCAGCACCGGCGGCAGATCTTTCAGGAAAGCGGGCCGCGTCTCATTGGTGGCGAACACCACTGCGTGCTGCTGCGGTGGCAGCTGGTTATAGAGCACCGGAAAGCGCTGACCGCGCCAGGCCGCTTTGCTGCCGAACCAGGAGGCGAGGATGGCCGCGGCCCGCTGCTGCTTCACATCCGGCTGGGCGGCAAACACCATCGGTAGAGTCAGCGGGCGCCTGTCGCGCGCATCAAAAAAGGGTTCCGGGAAATGGGAGAGGTCATTTTTAAGCGGCAATTTTTGCAGCGTCAGATCCAGATGGCTCTCTTTGCCAATATCCAGCCAGATGGTGCTGTTGGCCGGATTTTCACAGACGCTGGTGTAGTGACCGACCAGTTCAAAGCGCAGGCGGTTAAAATCGGCGATAAAACGCGGGTCGATCGCCAGCTGGGTCTGATTCTCTTTGCCCGACTGCTCCGGCGTCAGGGTGATCAGGCTCACCAGCTCATCATTGAGATAGACCTTGAGTTGCGACAGCGTCGGCAGCAGCGCTGGCGACGGACGATAGCTGAGGTTAAGCACCGCGCGCGTGACCACTTCGTCGCTGCGCACCCCGAACTCCAGCCCGCCGGTGGGACGTGTGCCGCGCAGCGTCATGCTGCCCGGCGGCGGGGCCAGCGTGGTAAAGCTCAGCTGGCTGTCACGCAGCGGCGCGCCGCTCTCCTGCACTACCGACTGCACGGCTGTTTCGCCGCCGACGCTGACCGGCGCATTCTCCTGCGCGACAGCGCAGCTCAGCGTGGCGGAACCCAGCAGCAGGGCAGCGACCCACCGGTTTACTCTTGTTGTTGTTGTCATATCATCAACTCAATGCGGATTTTCAGTGGCGGGCGCGTCTGCGATGCCCTGCGGCAACAGCGAAGCCAGCCAGCTTACCCCAGCGGTAAGCAGGTTAAACAACCGACGTAACTGTGGCGGACCATATTCCGCCAGGCGCAGATAACCTTTAAAACCGAGGATCGTAATATCGGCGAGGCTTTGCACCGGTTTATCTTCCGGGAAACCGTCCTGCCACAACGCCCAGGTATCGGCCCGGGCGAAGGTACACTGGATAAAGTCAATGTGTTGCCGGGTGGTCAGCTGATCGAGACGCACCCCGGCCCGCAGGCCAAAGACGCGCTGCACCCTGCCGGGAAAGCTGAACTCCTGCTGGCCGCGGCGCAGCAGCAGGCAGACCTTTTCATTCTCCTGCAACGCATCCGGCTCGCGCAGCGCTAAGCCAACCCCGCCGTCGGAGTAGTCACGCAGGGTGCAGGGCAGCATATGGCCATTTTCACGCGCGATAGCGGCTGGCATCGCGATCTCCACCCGGTGCGCCTCACGGATCTGCCGGGCTTCGACCGAAACCGCCACCGCCCCGCCCAGGATCACCATGTTGTAGAGCACCCAGATCAGGCTGACCCATACGGTTAACACCTCATTGGCCGGGCCATACTGCATCCGCCAGAACGCCATGCCCACGCCTGCCAGATTAAGCAGAACCAGCAGCATATAGGGACGGGTGATCACCCAGTCCAGATGACGCTTCTCCACCAGCCCGCCTTTGGCGGTGACGTTAAACTTGCCTTTGTGGGGGTTGATCAGCGCCACGGTGGTGGGCAGGGCGATATACCACGCCAGCACTGTCTCATAGACTTCGCTCCAGAAAGAGTGCCGCCAGCGCCCCTGAATGCGCGAGTTGGTGAGGCTGGTGTGCAGCATATGGGGCAGTACATAGACCGCGATCGCCAGCGCGGGCGCGTAGATGATGTAGGCGTGGCAGAGCAGAAACGCCAGCGGTGCCAGCAGGAAGATCAGCCGGGGAATGCCGGAGAGAAAGTGCAGCATGGCGTTGGCATAACAGAGGCGCTGCACCCACTTCAGCCCTTTGCCGAACAGCGGATTGTCGAGGCGGAAGATCTGCACCATGCCGCGCGCCCAGCGGATGCGCTGGCCGATATGCGCCGAGAGGCTTTCCGTCGCCAGTCCGGCCGCCTGGGGTATACGAATATAGGCGGAGGTATAGCCGAGCCGGTGCAGACGCAGCGAGGTGTGCGCATCTTCCGTGACGGTTTCGACCGCAATCCCGCCAATCTCTTCCAGCGCGCTGCGGCGCAGGATGGCGCAGGAGCCGCAGAAAAAGGTGGCGTCCCAGATGTCGTTGCCATCCTGCACCAGGCCATAAAACAGCGAACCTTCGTTCGGGGTGCGGCGAAACCGTCCCAGATTGCGCTCAAACGGGTCGGGCGAAAAGAAGTGGTGCGGCGTCTGCAACATCGCCAGCTTCCGGTCGCGGATAAACCAGCCCATGGTCATCTGCAAAAAGGCGCGCGTCGGCACATGGTCACAGTCAAAAATCGCCACAAACTCGCTGCGGCAGTGCTTTTCCAGCGCGTGGTTGATGTTGCCCGCTTTGGCGTGATTGTGAATTGGCCGCACCACATAGTTAACGCCAATGCTGGCGGCAAACTCGCGAAACTCCGGCCGGTCGCCATCATCCAGCAGATAGATATGCAGGCGATCTTTCGGCCAGTCGATGCCCAGCGCCGCGTAGAGAGTCGGCCTGACCACGCTGAGCGGTTCGTTATAGGTCGGCACCAGCAGATCCACGTCCGGCCACTGATCCCGATCGGCGGGCATGGAGATTGGCTGGCGGTTCAGCGGCCAGAGGGTCTGGAAGTAGCCCAGCACCAGCACCACCCAGGCGTAAGTTTCCGCGGCGATCAGCAGCAGCCCCAGCACCAGACTCAGGGGATCGTCCCAGTTCAGGGTCGAGGTATAACGCCACCAGAGATAGCGGCACGACACGGTCAGCGACAGCACAATCAGCATCAGGGTCGGCAGGCGGCCTGGTATGCGCCGCACCACCAGCGCCAGGCTCCAGAGCAGCACCACAAAGATAAACTGCGTCATCAGGTTAAACGGCTGACTGATGCAGAGCAGCGCCAGCAGCGAGGCCACGACGCCCATCACGCTAAAGAGGATGTAGCGCATCAGCGGTGAGAGTCGCTTCAGCCGCTGTTCAAGCTGCTCGCCCAGCCGCTGCGTCTCTGCCCGTCTGGCTCGCCGGTCGAGCCAGCGATAAAACTGCTGTCGCCAGCGGATCAGCGCACCAAACCCGTTGGCCCGGCGGCGGCGATGCGCCTGCGGCACGATCACCATCAGCCACAGGGTCTGGATCAGATAACGCAGAATATCGAGCGGGCGCGGATGCTCCGGTGAAATGTGTGGATAGAGCCGGCGGCGCTGCTGAAGAATGCGCTGCCAGCCCGGCGTCTCGACGCGCAGCAGCATCACGCCCAGCAGACACCAGAACAGGTTGAGACCGCTGGCGAAGCGGGAGGCACCGTTGCCGCGCGCCGTGGCATAGCGCCGCTGCAACGCCTGCCAGGCGGGGGCGGTCAGTAGCCAGCGCAGCGGATTCATGGGCGATCTCCCGTCAGATGCAGCAGCAGCCAGTTGGCCAGCGTGGTGATCTCCTCGCTGATCAGCGCGTGCGGCCGGTATTCCCCCACCGGCTGCTTCATCATCAGCGACTCCGCCAGCGCTTCATCACGATGCAGCAGCAGCGGGATCAGCGGTTGCAGCGACGCCATCCAGAGCTGGTGCAGATCCTGCTGCAAGCGGCTGTTGGCGTTGAACTGGTTGATAATAAAGCGGGTCGTCGCGGGAAATCGCCGCTGGCCCAGCCGTAAATGCGCGTTGGCGTCGGGCGTCACGACGCACAGAATGGCGTCCAGCTGTGGCAAAAGAGTTTCATGCCAGGGCAGGGTTTCAGCGGGCAGATCGAAAATAATCCACTGGTAGCGCTGACTCAGCTCAGGCAGTGCATTCAGCAGCGGCGCGGCGACCGTTTCATCCTGAAGGGAAAAGGCCGGAAGCGGCGATCGCAGCTGCCCCCAGGGCAGCAGATCGGGGCCGGCGGGGTAACGCCGGGCGCTCTGCTGCCAGCCCTCGCCCTCGCTCAGCGCCTGCATCCAGCCCTCTTCCGCCGGTACAGGCAGATTAAAGTGCACGCCGAGCTGACTGACCGGCGAGCCATCAATCAGCAGCACCGACTCACCTAGCGCGCGCAGCGCCCAGCCGAGCCCCGCGCAAAGCGAGGTGGCACCGACCCCGCCCCGGATGCCCTGAAGCGCAATCTGCGGCATCAGCGACGCTCCGGCGGGCTGACAACGGTTTCGGTTAACAGCGGCCAGCGTGCGACCAGATCTTTCAGCCGTTCCTCGCGGGCAATATCGACATAACGGAAAGCGTGCAGGGAAAAGGCGTCACGCAGCGCGCTAATATCATCCTGAGGTTCACCCTCAGCGGCGACAGCCGTATAAACAGGTTGGTTCGTCATTATTATTCGCCACGAATAAAACAGCGTCAGATCCAGGGCAGCGACATTTGCCCAATTAATGGAAAGCCCTTTCCAGCATCAAATGAGCACGATCACAAAAAATGGAAAATCGACGGTCACCGGTAATTTTTAATTACTCAGGTTACAACTGGTCCTGTCTATAATAAACTAGCCTGGGCTGGAAAAATAACGAATTCATAATGAAAAATTCTTTTTCGCTGGGGCTGCTGCACGTTCAGCCTGAACTCACGACTTTGCAAACCCCCGGCTGTTATTGGGTCGCCTGCGCACGCCAGCAGGATGCCCGCCTGTTTATCCGTCAGGTTATTTCGCATCAGCGCGCCGTCACGCTGATCGGCGCTGAACAGCTGCCGCGCGAGCTGCTGACGCCCGACCCGGCGGGCGGCCCCGATCGCATTCCGCTGTTTTCACTTCCCAAAAATAAAAAAAGTCTGCTGCTGCTGGAAAGTGATTTTTCACGAACGTTCGGCAGTCAACATGGCCTGGTGATCTTTAATAGCGCAGCGGCACAGTGGGATAAACTTAATGAAGGCGAATTAAGCCGCTGGATAAAGCGTATGCGCCGCACGCTCTATAAAAGAAAGATGACGCTTCTTATCATCACTTCCGGCACTACCCAATTTAATCAGACCACGCATCTTCAGCGTTATTTTCGTCAGATGGACGGTCTGGCTTATTTAACCCCACAGCAGGATAGCTGGCAGTATCAAATAAACTGGTGGTACGCCGGTGAACGGCTGTTTGCCGATCGCGCGATACGTCTGGGCTGTGAAGATGAGCGTTTTTTCGCCTTAAACGAAATGCAGGAACCGCTGAGTCTGAATGACGAACAGCACTATCTCGCCAATAAAAGCGTGCTGGAAGGCGCGCCGCCGCTTTCGCGTCAGTGGCAGCTGTTTGAGGATAACCAGCAGGTCTGGTCGGCTGCGCAGCAGGCCAACGCCGCCACGGTTATTTTCAGCCTGACGCACAGCGAACATATTGGCGAGCTGGCAAAGCAGGTGCACAGCCTGCGCCGCAGCCGCGGCAATGGCCTGAAAATCGTGGTGCGCGAAATGGGCGTCAGCCTGCGCTACAGCGACGAGCGGCTGTTGCAGGCGTGCGGCGTCAATACTATCGTGCCGACCAGCGCGGCCATGTCGCGCTTTCTCACCATGCTGGAGGGGATTCAGGGGCAACGCTTTAGCCGCCGCGTGCCCGCCAGCCTGGAGGCATTGACCGCCTCGTTGCAGCCGCTGCATGAAAAGGGTTATCTGCGGCTTGACGCCTTTTGCCAGTCGGTGGGCCAGCTGATCAGCAACACCCTGCTGCCGGAAAATGACAAAGGGCTGCTGGTCGCCCTGCGCCCGGTGCCGCAGCTCACCCCGCAGCAGATACTGACGCTCTGCAAACCGCGCCGCTTTGGCGATCTGGTCACGGTGCTGGAGGATCGGGTGATCCTGTTTCTCTCCTCCTGCCGCTACAACGATCTCGATAAGGCGCTGAAATTTATCTTTTCACTACCGCATGATGAGCTGTTTGCCAACCGGATTATCTGGTTTGAAGATAACCAGATCCTCGGTGAAATCAGCAACATCCGTAAAATGACACCAATGGCGTTGCAGGAGCAGACGCCGGTTGCCGTGACCCCACCCGCCGCGGTTGCCGCAAAGCCTTCTGAACGGGCTGCGCCGCAGCCGATCACCTTACTGCCGGAGAACAAATCCTGATGAACCTGATGGACTGGGTGCAGATTGCGCTGCTGGTGATGGTGAGTGGACTGCTGTTAAAACCGCTCTTTTACCCGTGGCTGCCGCGCCGCTGGAGCGGCCTGCTGAATCGCCTGCTACCGGCGCGGGCGCTGAAGCCGGAAGGTCACTGGCAGCGTCAATCCCCGAAAACGGATGCACACATTGATGAAAAATGATCACGCCGATAACGCCCGCTTCTGGTCCTGCTGGCGCGGGCTGGGCGGCTGGAACTTCTACTTTTTAGTTAAATTCGGGCTGCTGTGGTACGGCTACCTCAATTTTCACGCCCTGAGCAATCTGGTCTTTCTCGCCTGGCTGCTCTTTCCGCTGCCCTCGCGCCGCCTGCATCGTCTGCGCCACTGGGTCTCGGTGCCCATTGGCATCGGGCTGTTCTGGCATGACACCTGGCTGCCCGGCCTCAGCAGCATTCTCAGTCAGGGCGATCAGCTGGCGGGCTTCTCTGCGGCTTATCTGCTCGATCTGGCCGACCGGTTTATCAACTGGCAGATGGTGGGGGCGCTGTTTGTTCTGCTGGTGATCTATCTGTTTATCTCACCCTGGGTGCGCGTTACCGTGCTGGTTTCGCTGATGCTGATCTGGCTCAACGTGCTGACGCTGGCCGGCCCGGCGATGTCGCTGCTGCCGACCCCGGCGGCGACGCCGCAGGTGGTGCTGAATCAGACACCCGCCGCCCGTTCGCCAGCCGCCGCGCCAGAGGGACTCGATCAGTCGGCCGCGCCCACCAGCGCCAGCCTGACCGCCTGGCTGAACCGCTTTTATGAGAGTGAGCGCAAGCGCGTTACCCACTTCCCCGACAGCCTGCCGGCCGACTCGCAGCCGTTCGATATTCTGGTGATCAACATCTGTTCGCTCGCCTGGTCCGATATAGACGCGGCCGGACTGCGCAACCATCCGCTGTGGCGGCACTTCGACATCCTGCTGAGTAACTACAATTCCGCCACCAGCTACAGCGGTCCGGCAGGCATTCGTCTGCTGCGCGCCAGCTGCGGCCAGACCTCACACAGCGAACTCTACAAGCCCACCGACTCCCGCTGCTACCTGTTCGACAATCTGGCGAAGCTGGGCTTTAAAGAGCAGCTGATGATGGATCATACCGGGGTGTTTGGTAACTATCTCAAAGAGTTGCGTGAAGATGGCGACCTCCAGGCTCCGCTGATGGCCCAGACGGGCATCGCCGCGGAGCTGACCTCTTTTGATGGCTCGCCGGTGTTCAATGATGCGCAGCTGATGCAGCGCTGGCTGGATGAGCGTAACAAGAGCAGCGACGCCCGCAGCGCTACCTTCTACAATCTGATCCCGCTGCACGACGGCACCCGCGAGCTGGGCAGCACCCAGACCGCCCCGTGGAAGACGCGCGCCCAGCTGCTGTTTGATCAGCTTGACGCCTTTCTGACCCGCCTCGATCAGTCGGGTCGCCGGGTGATGGTGCTGGTGGTGCCGGAGCATGGCGCGGCGTTGCAGGGCGACCGGATGCAGATGTCCGGCCTGCGCGATATTCCCAGCCCCGGTATTACCCATGTGCCGGTGGGGATTAAATTTGTCGGGATGAAGGCACCGCATCAGGCGCAGCCCCTGACTATTGACGCGCCCACCAGCCTGCTGGCCCTCTCCGAGCTGGTGTCGCGGGTGGTGGATGGACAGGTGTTTAACGCGCCGAATGTGAATATGTCGGTGCTGACCGACAAGCTGCCGCAGACGCCGGTGGTGTCAGAAAACGACGGCGCGGTGGTGATGATGTATCAGGGCAAGCCCTGGATCAGGCTGAACAGCGGCGACTGGGTGCCCTATCCGCAGTAGCAGCGGCCTGCGGGCCGGGGGACAAACCGCCCCCGACCCGCGCCGCTGAACAGCCGATTAGCGCTTCTCCTGAAACGCCAGCCAGGTGAGCAGTTGCAGGCTGGCAGAGAAGTAGTTCTGATCCGCTGCCAGCCGGTCGCTGAGATAGCCGGTCTCATTCAGCGTCAGGTCCCGCACCGCCAGCAGACCACCCTCAAGATGATAAGGTGCAGGCGTGTTCGCCAGCACGTCAAACCAGGCGGGCGTCATCGTCCGGCCATAACCCTGCCAGACGCGCTGAAACGGCACCAGCGCCAGGCTCTGCGGGTCATACCACCAGATATTCAGCGGCACGCGGATCGCGTCGTAACTGAAGCGGTTCGGATAACCGACCGCCGGAGCGACCGAACCATCGGCGTTCAGCGCCACCCAGTCCAGCGGCAGACCGGTTTTGCCGAAACTCAGCTTACTCAGCAGATCAAAACCATCGTTAATCAGTTTATCCCAGACCTGAAGATGGCTACGCTCGCCAAACTCCCGCCACGCCTGAAACAGAAAATAGGAGGGATTAAGCACCACATAGCTGTTTTTATTGAAGCCCTGCGCGCCCGGCAGCAGCACGGTGTGACCGCCAAAACTCACCACATCCAGTTTGATAATCGCCCGCTGAATACGGTCAGAGGCCTGCTGGTAGCTCGCCACCTGCCACTTCTGCGCGGCACGCTGGAGCGCCCAGGCGAGTAGCACATCGCCATCCGAGGCGTTGTTCTTATCCGCCACCGGATTGTCGCTGCCCGGCGTATAGCGCCAGTAGAAGAGATCGTTCTGCGGATTGCCCAGCTGGCTGTGCGTCCACTGCCACAGCCGATCGAAGGTGGCACGATCGTTGTTAGCGACCGCCAGCAACATGCCATAGCCCTGGCCTTCGGTGTGGCTGACGTTGTTATTGGCGGTGTCGATAATCCGCCCTTCCGGCGTCACAAAGCGACTTTTAAAACTCTCCCAGCCGCTGGCAGCGGCCTGCGCGCTGCTGACCAGCAGAAAAACAGAGCAGATCCAACCCAGCCAGAGTGGCTTAACTTTCATTCATAGATCCTATTGGTATCGATAACAGAGCGTAGTGCCATCATTGAATTCAGGCGTAACCGGCACTTTTCGGCTGCCACCCTGACCCTGTAACCAGCCTGACAGCAGTCCGGCCATCACCGCGCCAAAAGCCGCCTGCCAGTCCGCCGCGGAGCGGGCGCTGTCGCCCGCCGGGAAAGCGTGACAGGCGATCAGCAGCGCCCGCTCTTCTGCGGTGATCTGCACAAAGCCCCAGTTAAACCGCGCCAGTTGCAGATTGCACTCGCGCTCAAGATCCTGCACGGTGCGCGCGTCCGGCAAAGGATAGCGGCTCGCCAGCGACTCTCCCATGTTGTAGAGAAAGGCTTCCGCCTCCTGCTGACCGGCGTTGGCGATCATGCCGTCAATCATCACGCTCACCAGGTCAAACCAGCCCGGCTGCCAGCCGTGGGATACCCCTGAATGCTCACTCATCACTTCTCTCCAAACAGATAGCGGACGTAGAGCTGCGCGCTGCTTTCGTTGTAGTCACCAAAGGTGTCGTAGCCAAGCTGACCGCCAATCGTCACATCTTTATTGAGTTTGTAGTCCGCCCCGGCATGCAGGTTATAGCCAACGCCATTTTTACTGCCGCCGGAATAGTAAGCGTTTTTCACGCTGCCGCTGGCGGCGAGCGCTTCCAGCTGTGATTGCAGACTGGCATCCGCCGGGAAGTAAGCGCTCTTATCCTGACTGTAGCTCTGATACCCCGCCGCACCGCCAATGTTCACCTTCAGATCGTCAAATTTGCGGGAGAACTCGATCGGGAAGGAGACCGAAGCGTAGTTCTGCGGGCTGAAGTAGCCGCCCTGTCCATAGCTGAAGTAGCTCAGGTTTTTCGAGAAATCCATCCACGACAGACTCATGCCGACTTTTAACTCGCGATCGTCGGCGTGGAATGGCCGGACATAGGCTCCGGCGGTCGCCTGGAGTGCGTTGTTGCTGGCGACGTTCTCGCCGAGATAGCTGTAAGCGCCCGCCCCGGCGTAGAACCCGGCATCGCCGTTGTCATAGCTTAACAGGGCGTTGCCCCCGTTCTTCGTCACCCGTCCCCAGCGCTTGCCGCTGGCTTTGTCCTCTGCGCCGACGTAGGAGAGCAGACTGTCAGTAATCGCCCGTCGTTCACCGGTCAGGATCAGCGTCAGGAAGTCGGTGAGCTTCGGCGACCACTGCACGCCGCCCACCAGGGTTGAGAGATCCTGGCCCAGCGGCGTACTGCCGATATCCACTTTGTAGCTGTCGCCCTTCAGCGCCAGATTCAGCTCCACACCGGAGGCGGTTTGTGAATCGGTGGTGGCGCTCGGCAGATCGTTCACCGTCGCGCCGCCTGCCGCCACAACCCTGCCCTGACTCAGCGCATTGGTGCCGAAGCGACGCCAGGCGTCGCCTGCGCCGCTGCCCGCGGTGAGTGACACCGGCGTCGCCGTAAAGTCGAAACGCGACTCGCCAAAAGGCACGGTGGAGAAGGTCAGTGGCGCTTTGGCTTCGGTCAGCTTGCTTAAACCCGACTCGCCATCACGCCCGCGGACCTGCACCATGCCCTGGCTCCAGGTGCCGGTTTTCTCCTGTAGCGAATCGATCATCCTGTCGACATCGTGCAGCATCTGTGACGATCGGGTGGCGGTTTCGCCGCCCGCTGCCGGTTCGCCCTGAGCGACGACACTCTCCGGTGCCGCCTGCCACGGCAGCACGGTGCCGTAGCTGGAGGCGGAGCGTCCCACCGGCGAGGTGTTGCGATCGATAAAGGGATTGTCGGCCAGCGCCAGTCCGCCCACGGTGGGCGCGCTGCCCGGCTGAGCGCCCTGCAAGCCAATCAGCTGTCCGCGCGCCGAACGCAGATAGCTCATCGCCTGCGAGTGGTCGCCATTGGCCTCCGCTACCCGCGCCAGCAGGAACAGCCGATCCGGCGTCTGAGTAGTGGTGTTGAGGCCGCGGCTCAGCTCGTTAGCCCGCTGCACATTGTTCTGCGCCAGCGCGACGTTGATGGCACCGACGCGCGCATCCTGGGTCGGCGTATCCTGGGTCATCAGGTAGTCATAGACCACCCCCGCGTCCCGGTTCATCTTGCCATCCTGATAGAGACGGGCCATGGCGAACATCAGATCGCGGTTCTGTGGGTCCTGCTGCAACGCGCCAATCAGCTTGTCATAGGCCGCGGCGTACTGCCGCTGCTGCCGCAGACGATCGACTTCATTGATCAGATAACCGTTACGGATACCGGCCAGCTGCGTCGGCGTACTGCGCGCCTGCAATTCAGGATTGCTGAGGAAACGCTGCGCTTCGCTGCTCAGGCCCGCCTGGTTCAGTACCGTCATCTGGGCGGCATAGTCCCCGGCGTTGCCCTGCACGCCACGTTGCAGGTTGCTGCGCACCACGGCAACGGCGCTGGTGAGATCCCCCGCCTGGGCCAGCTTCTGCGCCAGATTTCCGGCGTCCACCGGATTGGTGGGGGGATTCACGGTTAACGCTTTCAGGGTATTGGCCGCCGCCGCGGTGGCGCCCTGCGCCAGATATTGATCGGCGGTACTCATCTGCAAATTAAAATTGACCCGCTGCGCCAGCTCACGCATCGCCCCGGTCTGAGCGCTGGCGGGAATGCGCGACAGCAGCACGCTGGCCTGCTGCCAGCCGCCGCTCTCACTGGCGTTAAGTGCGCCCGCATACAGCTCGCTGCTGCTGGCACCGCTGCGCATCACTGGCTGCATCACATTAGCGGCCAGCAGCGTGTCACCCTGCTGACGGTAGAGGCGAGCCAGGTCGAGTCGCAGCCAGCCATCGGTTGGATAACGCTGAATCGCCTGTTGCAGCGTCGCGATAGCGGCGGCGTGATTGCCGGCGGCCAGCTGCCGCTTAGCCTGCTGACGCAGCGTATCCGCTTCATTGGCGCGCGGCGTCACGCTCTGCCGGACGCTCTCCGGCAGCGCACCCAGCAGAGTATTGGCTTCCGCCATGCGGTTCTGCTGCCGCAGCACGTAGAACAGCCCCTCTTTGGCACTGCGGTTACTGGCATCGGTTTGCAGGATCGATCGGTAGGTCTGCTCCGCCTGATCGAACTGGTTGGTGCGGCGCAGCACGTCGGCGCGGAACAGCCGGGCGGCCAGCCCTTTTTCGCCCTCGGCCTGCGTCAGTGGCTCGCTCAGTGACAGCGCCTGAGCGCTGTCACCATTTTTCAGCGCCTGCTGCGCGCTGGAGAGCTGCGCATAAAAGCGGGCGTCGTCCGCCTGCTGCTGACGCGCAGCACCCTGCTCACCACCCAGCTGCGCGGCGCGTTGCAGGTAGTCAGAGGCTTCCTGATAGCGTCCGGCCCGCTGGGCCACGTAGCCCATCCCCGCCAGCGCGTCGGCATCCTGCGGGTTGGCCCCCAGCACTTTTTCAAAGCTGCTCTGCGCCCGGTTCACATCGCCACTGTTCAGCGCGCTGAAGCCCGCCCCTTTTTCGGCGCCACCGACATTTTTACGGTAGTAGTCGAGCACCGCAGAATCCTGGGGATGCCGCTGCTGCCAGGTCTGATAGAGCGCGGCATCGGACGGCTGCGGACCGAGCCACAGCAGCGCCTGCCGCAGCGAGCGGTCGGCATCCTGATTGCCGCTTGCCAGCCCGCCCAGCAGCTCAATGCCTTCACGGCGGGTCGACTCCTGATAGGTCAGCGCCTTACCCAGCGCCAGCTTCGCGCCGGTATCCTGCGGATGCTGGGCGGCAAACTGCCGCAGCGCCTCAACCGCCTGCGGCAGCAGCGCGCGGTCGCCCGCCATGGTGAGATAATATTCAGCCGCAACGCTGGCAGGTGGCTCATTGCCGCTGAAGGTGTTGCGCCAGGTCTGTAACGCCGCCGGAATATTGCCGCTGCGCGCCTGCTGACGCGCCAGCGACAGCTGCGCCTGGGGAATGGTCTGCAACTGACGCGCGTTATCCAGCTCGCTCAGATGCGGGTCGTTAGGTGAGACCTGGCTCAGACGGGCGCGATACTGCGCCGCCGACGCGTTGTCGCCGCTCTGCTGTGAATAGAGCGCCAGCAGATAGAGCGCCTGGCGATTGCCCGGCTCAACCATCAACACCTTTTGTAGCGAAGCTTTCGCCAGGTCGTCATGGGCCTTCT
Source organism: Pantoea sp. C2G6 (assembly GCF_051336815.1). NCBI lineage: Bacteria > Pseudomonadati > Pseudomonadota > Gammaproteobacteria > Enterobacterales > Erwiniaceae > Pantoea > Pantoea sp. C2G6. The sequence continues at coordinate 13,826 of NZ_JBGMNJ010000015.1, read as the reverse complement.
GGTGCCAGTAGGTCGCCTGATCGAACAGCGCCTGCAACGCCGGGTTGTCGCTCTCCGCCGCCAGCAGCGGCTGAGAACAGGCCAGCGTGCCGCCCAGCAGCAGCGCATGGCGGATTACCGCTCTTAACCGATTTTTTTTCATTATTGTTATCCTTACTTCCGGCCAGAATCGCGGTCACGCTGCGGGTTCAGCCGCCGCCAGGCGTGACGTTTCAGCATCACCCAGGCACCACCGCCGACCAGCGCGGAGAGCAGCAGCGCCGCTACCGCCAGCAGCACCGAGTGCTGGTTGGCATACCACACCACCATCATGTACCAGGGCATCTCCCCGCTGGGGAACTGCGCGCCAACGCGAAAACTGCGGATGCCGTTTTCATCGGTGATGATCGCGGTATCACCGCGGATCGCCGCGTTAATCCGCGCCGAACTCAGATCGCTGTGCAGCCGTAACAGCTGATCGTCGCTGGTCGCCACCGCCATCACCACCAGCCGATCCGGGTTCCACGGCGAGCGATAGCTGAGGAAGCCGCGCCACGCTTCGTTAGAGGAGAAGTAACGATCGGCATCCAGCTGCTGACGATTCCAGTCGCCGGTCAGCCAGCCGCGCAGTTTCTCCAGCGTGCCCGCTTCCTTTACCCCAAAGGTATTGCTGCTGGCGTCATAGGGCGACGCCGCCAGCATCGCCTGGTTAAAGGCGCTGTTACCGGTGGTGCTGACCACCAGCAGATCGCTCTGCTGCAAACGCGCCAGATGGGTGCCGCCGTTCGGCAGACCAAACAGCACCTGATTCTGCGTCAGCGCCACGCCGGTCGCGTTACCGGCACGCGCCGCCAGATCCAGCAGCGTCGACAGCTCGGCATTGCCGGGGTTATCCGGCAGCAGCAGCGCGGTCTGGCCGAAATCCGCCAGCCGCGAGAACGGGAAAGAGGCACCGACAAAATAGGAGAGGTTCGGCAACATGCTGAAGTGGCGGGTGTGGCTTAGATCGATCCACGAATCCTCTTCAATCCGGCTCTTGATATTGTTGTTCAGCAACACGCCGCAGGGCGCATCAGCCCGCGGTTTGATATTGAAGTAGAGCGCCAGCTGGTTGTCGCCATAGATCAGATAGGGTTCGAGGTTAAGCTGATACTGCTCCTGACGCGCATCGCCCCCCAGACGGTGCCAGGCACTCTCCAGCAGACCGACTTTGTTCACCGTCAGGTTGCGCAGAAAGGTGCCGTTGAGCATGACGTTAAGAAACGAGTTATCTTCGTCGATCCAGCTTTCAGACGGAAAGCGGTAGTGCAGGTTGACCGGCACCGTGTCGCCATCCCACAGGAACAGGTCGGGCGCGGCGCGAAAGTTGACGCGCAGTGCATCGTGCCAGATGCCGCTGCTGGTCAGGCTCTGATCCTTACGCAGCAGTTCGCTCAGGCGCACCGGGCGGTCAGTATTGATCCAGCGCGGCGCGTCATAGGGTTTACGGCTGGCAATCGGCTGCGGCTTCACCTGAAGCTGACTGGCATCGGTGGTCAGGGGCTGGGTCGTCAGCCGGTTCGCCGCCTGACGCAGCTGAGCCTCATCGTTGCCGCTGACCAGCAGCAGTTTATAAACCGGGTTGTTGGGGTTATCTACCAGCTGCAACATCGGACCGTTGCTGGCCGGGAAGGTCAGCGTGCCGATGCGATCGCCGGGATGCCCGAACAGGATACCGTTATTCTCAGGCAATTCGCCGCGCACCACCGGGAAGCGGATGCCGCGATAGTCGCTCTGAATGCCGAGCCAGGAGGCGACCAGCACCGCGGCGCTCACCGCGTCAGGCGCGACGTTGCGGCTGAAGCCCATGGTGACGGAGGCGGCGGTCATACGCTGAGGATCGAGGAACGGACGCGGGAAGTTACGCAGGCTGGTGCCGATATTCAGCTTTTGCCCCTCAAGGCGCAGCGTGGTTTTCGGCAGGATAGTGACCTGATACTGCTGCGCACTCTCTCGCTCACACAGCAGCTTATCCGCGTCGTTGATCTTAAAGCTCAGGTTGTTATTCGAGACCACCATCGCCGCCGGAATATCCAGCTCATAGTCGCTGACATCGCTGTCGCTGGCCCCCAGTGGCAGCGTACCAAGCGGCTGGCCGTTCAGCATCAGCTGGAGTGAGGTATTCCGCGCCGCCAGCGCCGTGGAGACGCGCAGCGTCAGGTTGAGGCGCGCATTGGTCACCACCTCATCGCTGGGCAGGGTGAAGGTGATACCCGACTGCAACTGGCCGCCGGTCAGCGTGATGCCGCGCGACTGCCCCATCTGCCCCACCGAAATCGCACTGCTGATCGGCTGGTTGATGGCGGCGCTGATCGGCAGCAAAGGCTCGGCGGCCGGTGTGGTCGCCTGACCTGGCGCGTAAGGCAGCGCGCTGGCGGCCGCTTCCAGCGCCGGATCGGCACTGCTCAGCCCCTGCGGCAGCGGCACCGCGGAGAGCGCGCTGCTGTCGCCGGTTACGTCACCGGAACGGGTCGCGGCGGCTGGCGCAGCCGTCTCGCCAGTGGCTGGGGCGCTCTGAGCAGATGTGGTCTCGCCTGCTGGTGCGTAGGCCGGATTGACCGCGGTCGGACTGGCGGCGGATGAGGTTGTCTGCGGCGCGGTGGCCGGCTCACCTGGCGCGGCCTGAGGCGCTTGCGCGGGCTGGCTGTCAGTGGCCGGGTTGGTCGCCGCCGGCATAGCCTGGGGAGCAGGCTCCGCACCGCTCGCCGGTGAGGCGGTCTGCGCCGCTGCAACAGCGGGCTGAGCGACAGACTCTGCCGCTGATGCAGCCGGTGAGGTGGCAGAAGCCGCAGGCTGTGCCGCTGAAGCGGCGTCCGGTGGCGTTGGCGCGGCGCTGTTGACCGGCGCGGCGCTGCTGTTATCGCTGGCGGGGGCGGTTTCGGCTGCGGCAGGCGTCAGCCACAGGGCGGCGGCCAGTGAACTGGCCAGCAGCGTTTGCGTCAGGTTTTTCATGCCGCGCCATCCTCTTTCGCCGCCGCGGCAACCGGGTCGACATTTTTATGTTTATCACGGCGGCCTTTCCAGCTCAGCCAGAACAGCTCAAACACGGTGCGGATAATGGTGCCCAGCGAAATCAGCGGGTTATCCTGTTTATATTCCGGCTGGATCCAGGCATCGGCGCGCGCCAGCACCACCCGAACCAGCTCACGGCGGCGGGAGAGCGGCATCGCTTCAAAGCGCAGGCGGATGCTCTCTTCATCGCCGGAGATCTTGCTGACCGGAATGGTAATCGCGCCCGATTTCAGCAGCAGATCAATCTCTTCAATCTCATCGGTCTCATGACGCCCGTCGGGGGCGTCGAGCTGCGCGCCACCCATAGAGAGGTTGCTGGTCAGGGTGCGGGATGAAATCCCGCTGGCGTAATGAATAATCGCCGGGATCTGCACCTCAACCCGGATGGTTTTACGCACCTGGCGGGTTTCACGCGCCACGGCAATCGCCGCCATCAGTATGATCAGGCTGAAGATCGCCCAGCCAACGTTCAGGGCGATAACGTAAGGATCGACGCCAAAGTAGTTGTGCATCACCGCCCGCACCACGCCCGCCACGATGCCGATAGTCAGCAGCAGCGCCACAATCACGTGGGGCCGCACAATATGGAAGTCGAAGAAGCCCTGATCCAGCACGCCGCCTTTGTCGGTGACGTTGAACTTGCCATGCTTCGGCGACAGCAGCGTCAGGAGGGTCGGGATCACCAGATGGAAGCACATCACCGTCTCATAAATCTCACCCCAGAAGGTGTAGCGAAAACGGCCATTCATACGCGAGTTAACGTAGAGCGACATCACCAGGTGCGGCAGCACGTAGGCGAAAATCAGCGACGCCGAGGAGTGAATGATGTTGAGGTTAAACAGCAGGTAGGCCAGCGGCGCGGTCAGAAAGACCACGCGCGGCAGGCCAAACTGGAAGTGCAGCATGGCGTTGAGATAGCAGAGGCGCTGCTGCCATTTCAGGCCACGGCCAAACAGCGGATTATCCACGCGGAAAATCTGCGTCATGCCGCGCGCCCAGCGGGTACGCTGAATCACATGCAGACCCAGGCGCTCGGTGGCCAGGCCAGCCGCCAGCGGGATCGCCAGAAAGGCGGAGCCCCAGCCCAGGCGCTGCATTTTCAGGGCGGTGTGCGCATCTTCAGTCACGGTTTCCACCGCAAAGCCGCCAATCTCTTCCAGCGCCGAGCGGCGGATCACCGCACAGGAGCCGCAGAAGAAGGTGGCGTTCCAGTTGTCGTTGCCCTGCTGCACCGGGCCATAAAACAGCGCCCCCTCATTCGGGATGCTGCGCGCCGCGCGCAGGTTACGTTCAAAGGGGTCGGGCGAATAGAAGTAGTGCGGCGTCTGCAACAGCGCCAGTTTGGGATCTTTCAGGAACGGCCCCACCGTCGCCTGAAGGAAGGTCCGCGTCGCCACGTGGTCACAGTCGAAGATGCAAATCAGCTCACCTTTGGTGATTTTCATCGCGTGGTTAAGATTACCGGCCTTGGCGTGTTTGTTGTTGTCACGGGTGATATAGCCCACCCCGACATCGGCGGCAAAGCGGGCAAATTCGCTGCGCTTGCCATCATCCAGCAGATAGACCCTGACTTTGTCACGCGGGTAGTCAATACACTGCGCCGCCAGCACGGTGTCGCGCACCACGTCGAGGCTCTCATTATAGGAGGGCACATAAATATCGACCGTGGGCCACAGGCTGGTGTCGTCCGGTAACGGTTCAATCGATCGTTTTAAAGGCCAGGTGGTTTGCAGGAAGCCTAAAATTAAGATCAGCCAGACATAGAGTTCAGCCAGATATAAGCCAATCCCTAAAATCGCTTCCACTTCTGAATTAAAATGCAGCGTCTCGGTGGTGCGCCACCAGATATATCGGCTCGACATCAGCGCGGACAGAATCACCATCATCACGGTTATTTTGCGGCTTTTGCTGAAACCCAGTAAAAACATCATCCCGATGCTGATCAGGCCAAAAATATACTGTTTCTGGCTGTCCATTGGCGTAATGATGATCACCGCGGCCACGGGCGCAAGCACCAGCAGCAGCAGGTAAAACCCGATTTTACTCATGATCCACCCTGAGAAGAGCTGTGTAAATTCAATCTGCTGGCGGCGCCAGACGATTAATAATGGTGAGTGCGGATAGCGGCCTGAACTTCACCATTGCCAACGGTGATATTCAGAATGCTGCTGACACGCTTCGCGATCAGTTCAATATCAAAAGCCGCCGCGGAAGCGGGACTGAAATCGTAAACTGACTGCTGAGACGCATTCGCTTCACCGACACTTTCATCACGGTGAACCACGCCCAGTAAATTATCCCCCAGCCGCTGCTGTATAAAAGCGGTGACGTCGCGGTTGATATTCCGGCGGTTGTCACACTGGTTCAGGACAAAATAGTGCCCCTGCTTATTATTGAGGGGTTTACCGATCATCCGGTTCTCTTCAATCTGCGGTAACAAAGAGACCGAGGCTGTATCGGCTAACATCACCACTAAATGCATATCCGCCAGCGCCGCCATCGCTTTAAGCGCCGGACCTGGCCCTGGCGGAAAGTCAGCCACGATCACCAGGCCGGGATAGTTCAGCACCGTGTCGAGACCGCGCCGCAGGAAGTGGGGATCTTTCATCAGGTTCTCTTCGAAGCGCTCGCGCTGCGGCTCGGTCACGTCGCCATAGGGCAGGACAAAGATATTGCCGCCGGTGGTGAGGATCGACTGACTCCAGTCCGCCTGCTCTTCTGAGCGCGCCACATAGCCACGCCCATCGTGCAGCGGAACGCCAAAATGCAGACGCAGGGCATTCTGTACATCAAAATCAATTGCCAGAACTTTGCTACCGGAACGCGCCAGACTCCAGGCCAGATTCGCCGCCAGCGTGGTTTTTCCCACGCCCCCTTTCGGCGAGCACACACAAACTAATGGCATAGCGCAATCTTCTCCAGTAACGGTTTGAGTAAGGTTTCTTTCGGCAGGCTGACCGTTTCACTGTCGCGTGCCCGAAATAGCGCGCCAAACCGTCCCGGTTCAGCGGCGCTGGCTGGCGGCGCGCTGACCGGCAGAGGCTCAGCCGCGCGCGCGGGTGGAACCGGCGCAGAGGGTGGCGTCACGGCGGGCTGCGCCACGCTGGATGCCGGTGGGGGTGGCGGAAACAGGGAGGAGGTCGCGCGGCTTTCAGGCACCGGTTCAGCAATCGGGGTGCCGCCCGTCAGGCTATCGAGAATCGAGCCTTTCGCGGCCGCGGCCGGGTGGGCGCTCAGCGTCGCCTGCCGCGCCGCGGGGGCTGGCGGTGGTGCGCTGAACTCATCCCCGCGTAATGGCTGGGGCTGCGGCAGATCGATACGCTGACCGCTGCCAAACGGCGTCTGATTTTCCTCTTTCGCCAGCTGACGAATCAGCGCCCATTTACTCTGTTCTGCCGCTTCCTGCGTCTGGCCAGACATATCTTTAAAGGCGATGTCGAGCGTCTGCGTCTTCTCTTTGAAACGCTGCAAATCATCATAATTCTTCATTGGTCATGGCCTGCAACAGGAGGGGAATTTTCCTGGAATATAGCACATCAGGCTAAAGCCAGTCAGAAAAAGCTGATTACAAAAAAGGGCTGTTCAATAAAACATTTTAATCATAAAGATTCAATTAAAGCAGCCTGAAGCTGGTAATAGCGAATTTTAACAGTTAATTAATAAGTCAGGTTTAAGTTAAATTGTTTAACCGTACGCACCCTTCCCACGGGGCCACGGCGCTCTGCTCACCGCCGGTACGGCCAGCGGGATAAACAGAGGCGGTCAGCTGTAGCAGAGTTGTTGCCGACGCCATCAGGGAAAAGTGGTCACGCGGCGACCAAAGGATTGACGCTCTTTACCTGTTTCGCGGCAGACGACATTGCGCGAGAAAAACAGAGCAGAGCCGGTTAAGGAAAAAGGGGCCGCGCGCGCGTTTATTCTGCCCTGCCCCGCCTGTACCAGGGGCTGGCAGCGAATTGAGATAAGAAAAAGGCTCCACCAGGGAGCCTTAAAGGGTCAGCTGAGGTGTTCGGCTGCGCCGACCGGCTGATTCTCATCCCGATCCACCGCGAAGCAGGCGATCTCCTGACCGCCATAGTTTTTCAGCTTTGGTTGCAGCTGCACACAGGTGTCAAAACGTCGATGGCAGCGCGCGTTAAAGGCGCAGCCTGGCGGCGGATTGAGCGGGCTGGGCAGCTCGCCGGTCAGTTTGATCCGCTCGCGACGGTCATCGGGATTAAGACGCGGCGTGGCTGACAGCAGGGCCTGGGTGTAAGGATGGCGCGGGTTGGCGAAGATCGCCTCTTTGCTGCCCTTCTCGACGCAACGGCCGAGATACATCACCATCACCTCATCCGCGATGTGCTCCACCACCGAGAGATCGTGCGAGATAAAGACGTAGGAGAGCCCCATATCCTGTTGCAGATCCATCATCAGGTTCAGCACCTGGGCGCGCACCGAGACGTCGAGTGCCGACACCGGCTCATCGGCGATCAGCACGTCCGGGTCGAGCATCAGCCCGCGGGCAATGGCGATACGCTGACGCTGGCCGCCGGAGAACATATGCGGATAGCGGTCATAGTGCTCGGTTTTCAGGCCGACCTTCGCCATCATCTCCAGCGTTTTTTCACGGCGTTCCGCTTTGGTGAGCTGAGTGTTGATCACCAGCGGCTCCTCCAGAATGTCGCTGACCTTCTTACGCGGATTCAGGGAGCCGTAGGGGTTCTGAAAGACGATCTGGATTTTCTGACGGCGCAGCTTCTGCGCCTGGGGATCGTGTTTCAGCAGATCCTGACCGTGCCAGTAGAGCTGCCCTTCAGTGGGCGTTTCGATCATCGTCAGCAGGCGGCCCAGGGTGGATTTACCACAGCCCGATTCGCCCACCACCGCCAGCGTTTTGCCGCGCTCCAGATTAAAGGAGACGCCATCCAGCGCTTTGACCAGACGTTCCTGACCAAACAGTCCTTTCTTCACCGGATAGTGTTTCTTCAGATCAATCGCCTGTAACAGGAACTGATCGTGAGTGGTTTCATGATTCATAAGTCGGTCTCCCGGCATCGTCCAGCGGATAGTGACACTTGGACTGGCGTCCTGGAATAGTGCGCAGTTCAGGCTCCTGCTGACGGCAAAGGTCAGTCGCATAGGGACAGCGAGGGTTGAGCAGGCAGCCAACCGGGCGATCGTATTTGCCCGGCACCACGCCTGGCAGCGAGGCGAGGCGCGCTTTATCCGCCGCAAACTCCGGCAGCGCGCGCAGCAGCGCCTGGGTGTAAGGATGGCGCGGCGCTTTGAAAATATCGCTCGCTTTGCCGCTCTCCACCACCTGACCGGCATACATCACGATGATGTGGTGCGCGGCTTCCGCCACCAGCGCCAGATCGTGGGTAATCAGGATCAGCGCCATGTTCTCCTGCTGCTGCAACGCCAGCAGCAGTTCGATGATCTGCGCCTGAATGGTCACGTCGAGCGCGGTGGTGGGCTCATCGGCAATCAGCAGTTTAGGCCGGCAGGCAATCGCCATCGCGATCATCACACGCTGGCTCATGCCACCCGACAGCTGATGCGGATAGACATCCAGCCGTGAAGCGGGGTCGGGAATGCCGACCTGGTTCAGTAGATCGATCGCCCGCTGACGCCGGGTGCGTTTATTGCCGCCCTGATGCACCTTGATCGCTTCCATAATCTGGAAACCCACGGTGTAGCAGGGATTGAGGCTGGTCATCGGGTCCTGAAAAATCATCGCCACTTCGGCGCCCACCAGCTGGCGGCGCTCGCTTTCGGAGATGCGTTTCAGGTCGCGCTGGTTAAACTCCAGCTTGTCAGCCATCACTTTGCCGGGGAAATCGATCAGTCCCATGATCGCCAGGGAGCTGACCGATTTGCCGGAGCCAGATTCGCCCACGATCCCCACCACCTGGCCCTGCTCAACCTGGTAGCTGATGCGGTCGACCGCGCGGAACGGTGCTTTTTCGTCGCCGAAATGCACCGACAGTTTGTCTACATTTAATAACGCCATCTCGGTGCCTCTTTACTGCTTGAGTTTCGGGTCGAGTGCATCACGCAAACCATCGCCCATCAGGTTAAATGCCAGCACGGTGAGCAGAATGACCAATCCGGGGAAGGTCACGACCCACCAGGCACTTTGCGCATATTGCAGTACGTCGGAGAGCATGGTGCCCCACTCCGGCGTCGGCGGTTGCGCACCCATACCGAGAAAGCCCAACGCCGCCATGTCGAGAATGGCGTTGGAGAAACCTAATGACGCCTGCACGATCAGCGGTGCCAGGCAGTTAGGCAGAATATTGACGAACATCTGGCGCAGCATACCGGCCCCGGCGACGCTGGAGGCGGTCACGTAGTCGCGGTTCACTTCCACCAGCACCGCGGCGCGGGTCAGACGGATATAGTGCGGCAGCGCCACAAAGGTCAGCGCAATCGAGGCGTTGACGATCGAGGGACCGAAGATAGCGACCAGCACCAGCGCCAGCAGCAGGCTCGGCAGTGCCAGCATAATATCGACCAGACGCATGATCGTCGCATCGACCACGCCGCCGAGATAGCCAGCCAGCAGGCCAAATATCACGCCAAAAATCAGCGACAGCACCACCACCAGACAGCCGACCAGCAGCGACAGCCGCGCGCCATACATCAGGCGCGACAGCACATCACGACCTACGTCGTCGGTGCCCAGAATAAAGCTCCAGCTTCCGCCCTCCTGCCAGACCGGCGGATGCAGCAGCGCGTCGCGGAACTGTTCCGCAGGCGCGTGCGGAGCCAGCAGATCGGCAAAGATGGCGCACAGCAGCACAATGATGATGTAGACCAGGCCAACCACTGCGCCTTTGTTACGTTTAAAGTAGTGCCAGAATTCCTGAAACGGGGTCATCGGCGCAGGTGCAACGGTAACGCTGCCGGGATCAACAACAGACATGATGCCCCCTTATTTCTTGTGACGTATGCGCGGGTTAACCACGCCATACAGCAGATCAACCAGCAGGTTGACCAGGATAATCAGTACCGCGGTGAGCAGTACCCCGCCCTGCACCACCGGATAGTCACGGCGTTGCAACGCTTCAATCAGCCAGCGACCCAGACCGGGCCACGAGAAGATGGTTTCGGTCAGAATCGCTCCGGCCAGCAGGGTGCCGACCTGTAAACCGATCACCGTTACCACCGGCAGCATGGCGTTACGCAGCGCATGGACCACGATGACGCGCATCCGGGTTAAGCCTTTGGCGCGCGCGGTTCGGATGTAATCTTCACCCAGCACTTCCAGCATCGCTGAGCGTGTCATACGCACAATGACCGCCAGCGGAATGGTGCCGAGCACGATGGCGGGCAGAATCATGTGCATCACCGCATCTTTGAAGTCACCTGGCTCACCCCAGAAGAAGGTGTCGATCAGCATAAAGCCGGTCAGCGGCATACTGTCATCGAGAAAGACGCTGTCGCCAATGCGCCCGGAAACCGGGGTCAGATTGAGCTGTACCGAGACCAGCATGATCAGCATGATGCCCCACCAGAAGATTGGCATCGAGTAACCGGTCAGGGAGATACCCACCGCAGTGTGATCGAAAATCGAGCCACGCTTGACCGCCGCCATCACCCCAACCGGGATGCCCACCGCCACGGCGAATATCATGGCGCAGATACCGAGTTCCAGTGTCGCTTTGAAGCGCGGCACAAATTCATCCCACACCGGGATGCGGCTCTTGAGTGAAATGCCCAGGTCGCCATGTATTACGCCGTTGATGTAGTTCAGGTACTGTTTCCACAGCGGCTGATCCAGCCCTAACAGCGCCATTAACTGGGCGTGACGTTCAGGAGAAATACCGCGCTCGCCCGCCATGATCAGCACCGGATCGCCGGGGATCATATGAACAAACGCGAAGGTGAGTAATGTAATACCGATAAACGTTGGGATAACAAGGCCCAGACGTCGGAGTATGAATTGCAGCATAATCCGGGTTCTCTCTTGTCCACGCGACTCTTATCGCGAGGAGTGTTATTGCTTACATCTGACGATCGGGTAGGCCCGACCGCGACGCAGACAGGCTGCGCCTCTACCGTTTCCAGTAAAACAGGGAGATAAAGCCGGGGCGACGCGCAGCCGCCCCGGAAAAGGCGACAATTATTCTTTAATGTCTACCTGAGCAAAGTAGTGTCCGCCCAGCGGATCGACTTTGTAGCCAGAGACTTTTTTGCTGACCGGTTCGTAGACCGTTGAGTGCGCGATCATCAGCGCCGGTACCTGGTCATGCATCACCACCTGTGCCTGCTTGTAGTACTCGATGCGCTTCGCCTGATCGGCGGTGGCGCGTGCTGGCTGGATCTGATCCTCAAAGGATTTATCGCACCAGCGCGAGTAGTTAGAGCCATCTTTAGCGGCGGAACAGCTGAACAGGGTGGCGAGGAAGTTATCCGGATCCCCATTGTCGCCGGTCCAGCCCATCATCACCGTCTGATGCTCGCCCGCTTTGGCGCGCTTGAGGTATTCGCCCCACTCGTAGGTGACGATTTTGGCTTTCACGCCAATTTTCGCCCAGTCGCTCTGGATCATTTCGGCCATACGGCGCGCGTTCGGGTTGTAAGGACGCTGAACCGGCATCGCCCACAGGTCGATTGAGAAACCGTCAGCCATGCCCGCTTCTTTCAGCAGCGCTTTGGCTTTCTCAGGATCGTAGGCGTAGTCTTTCACCGCGTCGTTGTAGCCCCACATGGTTGGCGGGATCAGGTTTTTGGCTGGCTGGCCCGCACCCTGATACACGGCGTCGATGATCGCCTGTTTGTTGACCGCCATGGTCAGTGCCTGACGCACTTTCAGGTTATCCAGCGGTTTTTTCTCAACGTTGTACGACAGATAGCCGACGTTCAGGCCAGCCTGCTCATACAGGTTGATGTTTTTGTCCTGCTTCATGCGCGCGATGTCAGCCGGGTTTGGATAAGGCATGACCTGACATTCGCCTTTTTGCAGTTTGGCGTAACGCACCGACGCATCCGGGGTAATGGAGAAGACCAGGCGATCGATTTTCGGTTTGGTGCCCCAGTAATCCGGGTTCGCTTTGTAGAGGATGCGCGAATCTTTCTGGTATTGCAGCAGCTGGAACGGGCCGGTGCCGACCGGGTTCAGGTCGACTTTTTGCGGGGTGCCCGCTTTCATCATGTTGTCAGCGTACTCTTTCGACAGAATGGAGGCGAAGTCCATGCCGAGGTCGGCTAAGAACGGCGCTTCCGGGCGGGTCAGCACAAAGCGCACGGTGTTGTCGTCCACTTTTTCAACTTTGCTGATCAGCTTCGGCATGTCCATGCCTTCGAAATATTCGTAGCTGCCGCCGGAGACACCGTGATAGGCGTTGTTTTTATCCAGCTGACGTTCGAAGGTGAACACCACATCATCCGCGTTGAAGTCGCGCGTCGGTTTAAAATCTTTGGTGGTCTGCCACTTCACCCCTTTACGCAGGTGGAAAGTGTAGGTTTTGCCATCTTCACTGACATCCCACTTTTCGGCCAGCGCCGCGTGCAACTCGGTGGTGCCGATAGTGAACTCCACCAGACGGTTGTAGATCTGGCGTGAGCTGGCGTCATAAGTGGTGCCCGAGGTAAAGAGCTGCGGGTTGAAGCCTTCCGGGGAACCTTCTGAACAGTAGACCAGGGTTTTTGCCTGAACACCGGCGGCGACAGTCATAGCAATCAGGCTCAGACCGACCTTCAGCATCCCGGATTTAGCCAGGGAGTTGATCATGCTTTTGCTCCATTGTGATGTGATGTTGTGTGTATTGCCCGACCTCTGGTTTTTTTATGCGGTTCAGGCGTACCACCGAACAGGTGGCTAAGCGCGCTACGGTTTTTTGTTTTTTTCCGATGCCGTGGAGCGATCGGAAAAGTCCGTAACTGCGCTTTATTGACGCATCAATTTGTCAACAGTTGCAAAGAACGTCAATACAACTGTTAGTTATTTACACAGAGTGTGAGGGATAGCAAGCAACGGTAATAAAAACCGTTTTGGCCGAAAAGCCAGATAATGCACAGCGTGGCGGGCTGCATTTCCGCGTATTCTGCTGGATAGCAGGTTTGTCGCTAGTGATTCTCACCGCTAAAAAACTTAAAACTTTTACCGGTTAATGTTGAATAACTGAACGATTCACCGTGCGTTATGACGTTCATCCAGCGGAATATGCTGGCAAGCAAGCATAAGAAATCAGTATGTTGCCACTTTTAGTCATAAGAAGAACGTGTCGCGAATTATCTTAGCGTCGCAGATGTGGCAAGGCCTGCCAGCGGAAAAAGGGCGATAATAACGGTTGGCAAAGAATATGCGCTGCGGATGCTTTTTTCTGGCGCTTTCTGGAACCGTGCAGAGGTTTATAGTCAGAAATGGAAAACGGGAATGATGTAAGGAGGAGGCTGTGGCTCAGTTCGCTTTGAAATCGTGCCTGCTCTCTGAGCCGTTTAGCGGTGAGATCGTGCCAGCTCAGGAAATCCGGTCAGATCGGAAAGTCGCTTAAGCCAATCCCTGGCCGCTCGGCCCGCGCGATTACGCACCTCATCCCTGAGGTGCGCCCGTAAACGGGCCAACGCTTTGCGTTGTTCAAAAACGCTCCCGGCGTTTTTGTCCCTGCCGCGAGACGCTTTCCTCTTCTGACCGGATTCCCTGCGCTTTGAGCATAGGCATTGCGGTCAGACTGGCTCTGGTTTGAGTCTGTCAGACGCCTGAAACGCCCTGAACCCGCACTGCCGTAATTTCCTACAGACGAAAAAAAACCTGTCTTTTCAGACAGGTTTCTTAAATATGGTCGGCGAGAGAGGATAACGCTGCT
>NZ_JBGMNJ010000014.1:0-126537 GCF_051336815.1 Pantoea sp. C2G6 | reverse complement strand
TTCAGACAGGTTTCTTAAATATGGTCGGCGAGAGAGGATAACGCTGCTCTGCGAGCAGCGCCCTGCGGGCCGTTGCTGAAGCAACGTTGTCTCGCTGCGCTCGGCTCAAACCTCCTGCGGAGGTTCTCATCCTCTTTTCCTACAGACGAAAAAAAACCTGTCTTTTCAGACAGGTTTCTTAAATATGGTCGGCGAGAGAGGATAACGCTGCTCTGCGAGCAGCGCCCTGCGGGCCGTTGCTAAAGCAACGTTGTCTCGCTACGCTCGGCTCAAACCTCCTGCGGAGGTTCTCATCCTCTTTTCTACAGACGAAAAAAAACCTGTCTTTTCAGACAGGTTTCTTAAATATGGTCGGCGAGAGAGGATTCGAACCTCCGACCCACTGGTCCCAAACCAGTTGCGCTACCAAGCTGCGCTACTCGCCGATGGGGGCGCATGTTACTGCGACCCCCGATCAGCGTCAACCGCTTTTTATGCTTTTGCCGCCGATCGCCTGGAAAGCGCGCGGTGGCTGAGATCGCCTCGCCTGCTCCACCGCTTCCCCGCTCCGCTTACTGCGCTTTCGCCTGGCCCGCCGCCGGTGCCTGACACCAGTTGTTGGCCGGGTTGATACCGCCATCTGGCGAGGTGTAGCCAAGACAGCCCAGGATAGTATCGAACAACTCAACGTGACGATGGGTTTTGCCCACGCGCTGCTGCGCCTGCAACCGTTCAAAGTTAGCGCGGTTCTGATTATCAGCCAGATACTTATCGGAGGCCCAGACGATCATCGGCACGCGGAACTGCTCCGGCGGAGCCATTTCACGCGGCGTGCCGTGCAGGTGCATATTCTCGCTGATCGATTCACCGTGGTCAGCCGCATAGAAGACAATCGCCTTCTTATCGCGCAGCTGATCCAGCACGCTGTCGAGCATACTGTCGACATAGAGCACCGAGTTATCGTAGGCGTTAATCAACTGCGCTTTACTACAGGTCTCATCCACGCCCATACACTCTGGCTGATACTTCGCAAAACTGCGCGGATAGCGCTGGGAATAGAGATAGTGCGAACCTTTGGTGTGCAACACCACCAGATGCTTGCCTTTCGGGAAACGATCCAGCGACGCCTTCATTTCCGGCACCAGCAGCATGTCATCCACCGCTTTGCCCCGGTTACGCTCTTCTGAACCAATCTGCTCACGGAAGGCGAAATTATTGGCGTTGATGTTGTCGTAGAACCAGACCTCACTCTGCATCGCAAACAGCTCAGAGGTGAAGCCCAGCTCTTTCAGCACCGCAAACACATTCTGCTCTTTCAGCGTGCGGCCCGGATTGTCCATGGTGCCGCCCTCGCGCACGAACATACAGCGCAGCGACAGCTTGGTGGCGGTATCACAGGATTCCCCACGGAACGCCACCAGATTCTTCTCTTTCGAGAGCTTCGGCGTGGTATCACGCTGATAGCCCAGCATACCCATGTGATCCCAGCGGGTGGTTTCGCCAATCACAAACACCACGTAGGTGTCATCCAGCCCGGCGGGCGCAACATAGGTAAATTTCTTCGCCGGATCCAGCAGCTCATGATTTTCCAGCGTCTCATCCAGCCGCGTCCAGGCAAACAGCCCGACGGCCGCCAGCCAGTTAGAGGGCAGATAAGAGTGCGCCACCACACCGCCGTAGCTGGGGAGATCGATATTGGTGATCTCTTCGTTCTCTTTTTGCAGTTTGTCGAAGAAGCGGATCGGCAGCCAGACCAGCGCCACGCAGAGCAGCATAATCAGGGTCGGCTTCAGGCGCTGTCCCGGCGTACGCAGCTGCTCGTTCAGCGTCATGCTCAGGCTATTGCGCCAGATCATCAGCAGCGGCAGCGCACTGACCAGCACCATCCACAGGACGAAATGGTAGCCAATCACCTCTTTAGAGAGATCGGTGTCGGTGGTCATCACCGACGCCACAATGCCGTAGCCAATCACCACGTTGAAGAACGCCATATAATAAGCAGCGGCAACCGAAATCAGAACAATCAGCGTGGCGAGCACGCGATAAAACCACTTTCCGCCCAGCGACAGCAGGCGCATCAGGAAGAAGGTCAGCAGCACAATCGCCACGACTTCCGTCACGGCGGTCAGCCAGTTTGTGACCGTAGATTTCGTCAGGAAACCGTCAAAACGACGATAGAATATCGGCAAATTCAATAAGATACCGAGATAGAGCGCCAGCAATAGCGATAACTTCTGCTGCGTTAACGTTTTAATATAATTCATGAAAAAGGGAGTTTCTCCGGTGTGAAGCGCTTGACCAAACCTTTTATGTGACTACCGAAATGCGGCAGAGTTCGCTGAATAAGCGGACCGGACAAGATGAAGGAAAATTCTGAACGGATTTTTGGGCTATAACGCGAGGTGGCTCAGTAAAACATGGCAGCAGCCTCCAGGCCAGAAAATAATCTTTGTCGCCCGGATTAGCACATTTTTTGCACGCTGGCGGCAGAGTCTCCTCGCATCAGGGCGGAGGTTGCCGCAGAACAGGCAGAGAGGAGAAGCGGGCCTGAAGCGTTCAGGCCCGCAAGACGCTTAGCGAATGATGCTCAGCGTCACGTCGATGTTATTGCGGGTGGCGTTAGAGTATGGGCAGACGATATGTGCCGCATCCACCAGCTTCTGTGCTTCCGCTTCATCCATCTCTGGCAGGTGGATGTTCAGGGTCGCTTCGATACCGAAACCGTCAGGAATAGGACCAATACCGACTTCACCTTCGATCCAGGCGTCTTTCGGCATCGCGATTTTGTCACGGCCCGCCACGAACTTCATCGCGCCGAGGAAGCAGGCAGAGTAGCCCGCCGCAAACAGCTGCTCAGGGTTGGTCACTTCACCGCCCGCGCCACCCATCTCTTTTGGCACGCCCAGTTTCACGTCCAGTACGCCATCAGAGGAGGTAGCACGACCATCACGACCACCGGTTGCTTTGGCTTTGGCGCGGTAAACCACTTGTTCTAAAGACATTCTACTTCTCCTTTACGCTATTAAATCGCCCGCTACTTATTTAGCTGTAATCGGGCGGCGAGGTTTAACGGGTGCCCGGCACCCGTCAGCATGTTTATCGTGAGCGGTTCAGGTTGTCGCGCAACCCATCCAGCTGTAATTTCAGCGCCAGCAGGGCGTCATCGTCGCAGGCGGTGGCACATTTGACCGCTTCCGGGATAGATTCTGCCCTGGCGCGTAACGCCCGGCCCGCCTCGGTCAGGGTCACAACCACCTGACGCTCATCCTGACGGCTACGCTGCCGGACAAGCAGACCGGCATTCTCCAGCCGCTTCAGCAGCGGCGTCAGGGTGGCGGAGTCGAGAAAAAGCTGCTCGCCAATCCCGGAGACGGTGAGTTCGTCTTTCTGCCATAACACCAGCATCACCAGATATTGGGGATAGGTGATGTCGAGCTGGCTCAGCAACTGGCGATAGACCTTATTCATCGCCAGATTGGCTGAATAGAGGGCAAAGCAGAGGTGCTGATCGACCAACAGTGGCATCGGTTTCACTTTTTTGTCATCTTGATCACTGTTCATGGGTATCAATATAGATAGCGCGCTAGATAATTGCAAGCAAACTTTCAACAGGAGCTGACGCATGCAGGATTCACTGGAAGAACAGGCGCGACGCTTTGCCACCGAAGCGCATGCGGGTGCGGGCCAGCGCCGCAAATATACCGATGAGCCTTACATCGTGCATCCGGCCGCGGTCGCGGAATTAGTGCGCAGCGTCAGCCATGACGCCGCCCTGCTGGCGGCCGCCTGGCTGCACGATACCGTGGAAGATACCGCCATCACGCTAGGCGACATTGAAGCCGGGTTTGGCGAGCGCGTGGCCGCGCTGGTGGAGATGCTCACTGACAGCGCCCCGGCGACGGCGAAAAACCGCGCCGCCCGCAAAGTGGCGCATTTTCGCCATACCGCCAGCGCCAGTCCCGACGCGCAGACCATCAAACTGGCTGACATCATCGACAACACCCGCGCCATTGTCCGCTTTGATCCCCACTTCGCCCGCATCTATCTGGTGGAAAAGCGGTTACAGATTGCGCTGCTGAAACAGGGTGATGCGCAGTTATGGCAGCAGGCTTCAGCCGTCATTGAAAGCGGGATCGCCCAGCTGAAGCAGCCGCCCTATAACGTGCCGGAGAGCTGGTTTGAGAAACAGCAGGCAAAATACCGCGAACCACAGGCATAAAAAAACCCGCCAGCGGCGGGTTCATTTACAACACGAATTCATCTCATTCCAGCAGCTGCCGACCCAGATAGGGGTTGGCATGCAGCAACTTCATCAGTTTCTGCGCTGTCGCGGAAGGACGGGTACGGCGCGCTTCCCAGCTTTTCACGGAAGAAACGCTGACACCCATCACTTTTGCAAACTCATCAACCTGCATACCGGTCATTTCACGCAGGCGCTGCGGTTCTGGCTGGGCAGGCTGACGCTGAACCAGTAAATCAGCGGCACGGTCGTCTCGGGTCAACACAAGCTGCTCAAGGCTGCTGAGCAATTCAAACATCGGATCTTTTAATTCCATAGAGAACTCCTTAAAAACTCGCTATGAAGCACGTCAAAGTAGAGAGGCACGAGCCTGAAGTCAGGACTCTGAAACCGGGTCTGTTTCAGGCTGGATCCCGCAAGGGTTTGTTTTTGTTATGAGAGAAACCACTACGGGACTCAGCCTGCTGTGCACTTCTGTTAAAGGTGTCAGAACAATGCAACAAATGCCGGGAGACTAAGTATGGATAGAGACCTGACTATTTGCCGCGCAATTTATAATTATTTTTTTAACTATGCTGTGCCGGCGCGTTTCCACCGTCACTAACCCGCTGAG
Organism: Pantoea sp. C2G6; assembly: GCF_051336815.1. Classification (NCBI taxonomy): domain Bacteria; kingdom Pseudomonadati; phylum Pseudomonadota; class Gammaproteobacteria; order Enterobacterales; family Erwiniaceae; genus Pantoea; species Pantoea sp. C2G6. The sequence goes on along the minus strand of NZ_JBGMNJ010000014.1, from coordinate 121,705 downwards.
GACGTTGATTTTTGCTGATTTACAGCCTGCAAAAAATCAAATGGTGTTTGCCGTAAATGTGGATGCCGTCATACTTTTTAAGGGCATCTTCTCATTTCTGTGAGGCGCTACACCACTTCAGTTGATGTCTGCAAAATATACGCCAATGGGTTACTTCCTGAACACATATATTCATCATACTAATGAAAATAGGATTATTCTCAACCCCTCCCGGTTCCCGGCCGCGCGGCGGCTCACAGTGCGGAACGGAGAGATCTTTTATCCTGAGCGCCGCCGACACAGCAGATTAATCAACAGTGAGAGTAAACAAAGGGGTGGCTCCTCATTCTGGTGCAGTCCGGGCAGATAACCGCTGACCCGATGCGCACTCAAGGTGCAGCCGCTGGCCTGTGACAGCGGCCCCTCTTACCCGATAAGGAAAAACGATGCGCGAAGTCGATTTTAACGTCAGCTACCCCTCTCACCGCGTGCCGATGATGGGCCATAACGCGGTGGCAACCTCCCAGCCGCTGGCTGCACAGGCGGGCATGCGGATGCTGCAACAGGGCGGCAATGCCGTGGATGCGGCTGTCGCCACCGCCATCGCCTTAACCGTGCTGGAGCCAACCGGAAACGGCATCGGCAGCGACGCCTTCGCCATCGTCTGGGATGGGCGGGAGCTGCATGGTTTGAACGCCTCAGGCCGTGCGCCCGCCGCCTGGCACCCCTCCCGCTTTGCCGGGCAGCGCGCCATGCCTGAAACCGGCTGGGAATCGGTCACGGTGCCTGGCGCTGTCTCGGCGTGGGTCACGCTGGCGCAACGCTTCGGCACACTGCCGCTCACCACCTTAGCGCAGCCGGCCATTGACTATGCGCGGCATGGCTTTCCGGTCTCGCCGCTGATTGGGGAGCTGTGGCAGCGCGGTTATGACCGGCACAAGGAGCAGCCAGGCTTCCGCGACTGCTTCGCGCCACAGGGTCGCGCACCGCGCACCGGCGAACTGTTCCGCAATCCGGCGCAGGCGGCGACCTTGCAGGAGATCGCCGAAACCCAGGGGGAGAGTTTTTATCGCGGCGCACTGGCGCAGAAGATGGCGGATTTCGCTCGTGAGCACGGGGCGGCGCTGACGCTGGACGATCTGAAAAACCATCGCGCTGACTGGGTGACGCTGCTGTCGCGTCCCTTTGCCGGTGGATCGGTGCAGGAGCTGCCGCCTAACGGTCAGGGTATCGCTACCCTGATCGCGCTCGGTATTCTGGAAGCCTGGGAGATTAACCGCTACGCGCCCGACTCCCCCCAGTGGCTGCATCTCTCCATTGAGGCGATGAAGCTGGCGCTGGTCGATCTGGAGCGCTACGTCACCGATGAAGATCACCTGGAGTTTCCGGCTGAATTGCTGCTGAGCAGCGACTACATCCGCCAGCGGGCCGGGCTGATCGATCCCGAACGGGCCGGTGTTTTCCGCTTTGGCTCGCCTCAGCAGAGCGGCACTGTCTATGTGGCGACCGCCGACGCCAGCGGCATGATGGTGTCGTTTATTCAGTCCAACTATATGGGGTTTGGCTCGGGCGTGGTGGTGCCGGAGACCGGCATCAGCCTGCAAAATCGCGGCGCGGGTTTTTCACTCGATCCAGACCATCCCAACGTTGTGGCGGGCGGTAAGCGGCCTTTCCATACCATCATCCCCGCCTTTGCGCTGGATGCGCAGGGCCTGCCGCTGATGGCGTTTGGCATGATGGGCGGACCGATGCAGGCGCAGGGCCATGTGCAGCTGGCGCTGCGTATCATGCTGCACGGGCAGAATCCACAGGCCGCGATCGATGCGCCGCGCTGGCGGGTGGTGCAGGGACGCGAAGTGGTGTTTGAATCGACCCTGGATCGTAACACCCTCAGCACCCTGCGGCGCATGGGGCATCAGGTGGTGCTGGAAGATCCGCTCAGCAATTACAATTTTGGTGGCGCTCAGGCGATAGTGCGTGATCCGCAGGGCTTCTATATCGCCGCCACCGAGAGCCGCAAGGATGGGCAGGCGCTGGTCAGTTGAGCGCGAAGCCGCGCCGCGGCTCCGGCGTGGCGCAGAGTCTGCTTCTCACCGGCGGTTTCGCATTGTGCCGCAGCGCGGGTTTGTTCTATTCTTTAGGCCATTCTTACCTGGACCTCAGACCGTTTTACCGACAGGAGTTGAACCTATGGCTTTAGGACTTACACGCCTCTGGGCGCGCAGCGGCATTATGCTCGCGGGTGCGCTGATCGTGCTGCAACTCACCGCCTGCGGTGATAAAGAAGGCGAGCAGCGCAAAGCATTCACTGACTTTCTCCAGAATACCGTTATGCGCAGCGGCGAGCATCTGCCCAGCCTGAGCGAAAATCAGAAGCAGAGCTTTGGCAAATTCGCCAGCGACTACGCCATTATCTATGGCTTCTCACAGCAGGCGAACAAAGCGGTTGAACAGGGCATGCGCCCGGTGGTGGATGAGCTTTCCGCGATTCGCGTTCCGCAGGATTACCTCAGCCGTCGTGACTCACTGCGTCAGGCGAACAGCGCGCTGGTGATCGTCACGCAGCAGATTGAAAGCGCCAAAATGCAGGCGGACAGCAGCAAAGCGGCGCTTAAACAGCCCGACGATCTGAAGAAAGTCTACGATGCCGCCTACAACAAGGTAGTGACGGTGCCCGCCAATCAGCTCATCCCGCTGCTGCCAAAATTACAGGCTCTGAGCCAGGGCGCGGTGCAGACCGGCGATTTCCTGCAAACCCAGGGCACCCGCGTCAGCTTTAACGATGGCGGCGTCCAGTTCCCGACTCAGGAGCAGGCGACACAGTACAACGCGCTGATGAGCACCTTATCCGCCAATGCCCAGGCGCTGACCGAGGCACAGAACGCGGTCCAGAGCGGCTTACAGTAACCGCTGTGACGGACAGGCGACATTCGCCTGTCCCTCTTCTTTTCCCCGCTTTTCGCTTATCGAATTCCCCGCCGACTAAAGTGTGATCTGGCGCATTTTTGACCTGAAATTGTTTGTGATCTAAGTCACATATATATAACAAACCCGCCCCAAAAAAGTGTGATTTAAGTCACAGACAATCCCACTTTCTGCCTGGAAATCAGGCAAAAAGCCGCCTGTGCTCGGGATAATTGTGATCTGAGTCACGCTAAACACCCCTGCTACCACCTTAATTGCGTGATGTAGATCACACTTAGGCCGGGCGCTACGCAGCGTCATATTCGCGTGATAGAGTCCGCCTGCATACAGTAATACCACCGGCAATCGGTCGGGGTGGCTAAACAAAAACAAGCGCGCTCTCCTATTGCAGCGCGTCTCAATAAGGGGTGGGTTTATGTCCTCATCAGTGAAGGTCAAAGTACAGAGCTTTGGTCGCTTTCTGAGTAATATGGTGATGCCAAACATCGGGGCGTTTATCGCCTGGGGTATCATCACCGCGCTGTTCATTCCAACGGGCTGGATCCCTAACGAAACGCTGGCCAAACTGGTTGGCCCGATGATCACTTACCTGCTGCCACTGCTGATCGGTTTCACCGGTGGGCGTCTGGTGGGCGGCGATCGTGGTGGCGTGGTCGGTGCCATCACCACCATGGGTGTGATTGTCGGTGCGGATATGCCGATGTTCCTCGGCGCGATGATTGCCGGTCCGCTGGGCGGCTGGGCGATCAAGTCGTTTGACCGGGCGATTGACGGCAAAATCAAAAGCGGCTTCGAGATGCTGGTCAACAACTTCTCGGCCGGTATTATCGGGATGATTCTGGCGCTGCTGGCGTTCCTGGCGATCGGTCCGCTGGTTGAGGGTCTGTCACATATTCTGGCGGCTGGCGTCAACCTGATGGTGCAGAACAACCTGCTGCCGCTGACCTCTATCTTCGTGGAACCGGCGAAAATCCTGTTCCTCAACAACGCCATTAACCACGGTATCTTCTCACCGCTGGGCATCCAGCAGGCGAGTGAAGCGGGCAAGTCGATCTTCTTCCTGATCGAAGCCAACCCAGGTCCGGGAATGGGCGTGCTGATGGCCTACATGTTCTTTGGTCGTGGCAGTGCTAAACAGTCTGCGGGCGGTGCGGCGATTATCCACTTCCTCGGCGGTATCCATGAGATCTACTTCCCGTATGTGCTGATGGCCCCTCGCCTGCTGCTGGCGGTAATCCTCGGCGGTATGACCGGCGTCTTCACGCTGACCGTACTGAACGGCGGCCTGGTCTCTCCAGCTTCACCAGGTTCTATCCTGGCGGTGCTGGCGATGACGCCAAAAGGTGCCTACTTCGCCAATATCGCCGCTATCGTGGCGGCGTTCGCCGTCTCCTTCGTGGTTTCAGCCATCTTACTGAAAACCAGTAAAGTAAAAGAAGATGACAGCATTGAAGCCGCGACCCAGCGCATGCATGACATGAAAGCGCAGTCGAAAGGCCAGAGCGTGGCCGGTGCGCCGGTCGCCAGCGATGCCATGAGCGTTGAGCTGCATCACGTGCGTAAAATCATCGTCGCCTGTGATGCCGGTATGGGTTCCAGCGCCATGGGTGCCGGTGTGCTGCGTAAAAAAGTGCTGGATGCCGGTCTGAGCAACGTCTCCGTCACCAACACCGCGATCAACGCCCTGCCGGGTGATGTCGACCTGGTGATCACCCACCGTGACCTGACGGAGCGGGCGATGCGCCAGGCCCCGCACGCGCAGCATATTTCCCTGAACAACTTCCTCGACAGCGCGCTCTACAGCACCCTGACCGAGCGCCTGGTGGCGGCGAACCGCAGTGAAGCCCATCGTGCCACGGTGAACACCGCGCTCTCCGACAGCTACGACGAAGGCAACGCGCACCTGTTTAAACTGGGTGCGGATAACGTCTTCCTCGGCCTGACCGCCAGCAATAAAGAGCAGGCGATTCGCTTTGCCGGTGAACAGCTGGTAAAAGGCGGTTACGTCGAGCCTGAATATGTTGAGGCGATGCTGGCGCGTGAAAAACTGACGCCGACCTACCTCGGTGAGTCGATCGCCGTGCCGCACGGTACGGTCGAAGCGAAAGACCGCGTGCTGAAAACCGGCGTGGTGTTCTGCCAGTATCCGGCTGGCGTACTGTTTGGCGAAGAGCCGGACGATGTGGCCCGCCTGGTGATTGGTATTGCTGCCCGTAACAACGAGCACATTCAGGTGATCACCAGCCTGACCAACGCGCTGGATGATGACAGCGTGATTGAGAAGCTGGCGAACACCACCAGCGTGCAGGAAGTGCTGGATCTGCTGTCAGGCAAGACCGCGCTCGTCTGATTCAGAGCGCGTATATTCCCTGGGGCGGTCATGCCCGTCCCGATCTCCTGGGGCGGGTTTGCCCGCCCCATCGTCATTTGATATGGGTCAAAAATTATGAAAGCGTTACATTTCGGAGCAGGAAACATTGGTCGTGGCTTTATCGGCAAATTACTGGCTGATGCAGGTATCGAACTGGTTTTTGCTGATGTGAATCAGACCGTGCTGGATGCACTGAACGCGCGTCATGAGTATCCCGTTCATGTGGTTGGCGAACAGGCCAAAGTGGAAACCGTTACCGGCGTCAGCGCGGTAAACAGCACCAGCGATGAAATCGTGACGCTGGTTTCTGAAGTCGATCTGGTCACTACCGCCGTGGGACCCCAGATTCTGGAGCGTATTGCCGGCAGTGTGGCCAAAGGCCTGGCAAAACGCTGTGACGACGGCAATAGCCGCCCGTTGAACATCATCGCCTGTGAAAACATGGTACGCGGCACCAGCCAGCTGAAACAGCATGTGCTGAAGGCGCTGCCAGAGCAGTATCACGCCTGGCTGGAGCAGCATGTCGGCTTTGTGGACTCGGCAGTGGATCGCATCGTGCCGCCATCAGAAGCGGGCAGCAACGATCCCCTTGAAGTGACCGTTGAAACCTTTAGCGAATGGATCGTTGATCAAACCCAGTTTAAAAGCGATCTGCCCGCGATTCCGGGCATGGAGCTGACTGATAACCTGATGGCCTTTGTGGAGCGTAAACTCTTTACCCTGAATACCGGCCACGCCATTACCGCCTATCTCGGCCAGCTGGCCGGTCATCAGACCATTCGTGACGCCATCCTCGATGAAAAAATCCGGGCGGTGGTGAAAGGCGCGATGGAGGAGAGCGGCGCGGTGCTGATTAAGCGTTACGGTTTTGACGCGGATAAGCACGCGGCTTACATCCAGAAAATCCTGGGTCGTTTTGAAAACCCTTACCTGAAAGATGATGTTGAGCGCGTGGGCCGCCAGCCGCTGCGCAAACTCAGCGCGGGCGATCGCCTGATCAAGCCGGTGCTGGGTACGCTGGAGTATGGTCTGCCGCACGCCAGCCTGGTGCAGGGCATTGCCGCCGCCCTGCGCTATCACAGCGATCAGGACCCGCAGGCGCAGGAGCTGGCGACGCTGCTGGCAGAGAAGGGTCCGCAGGCGACGCTGGCTGAGATTTCAGGACTGGATGCCGACAGCGAAGTGGTCACTGCTGTAGTGAGCGCCTGGCACGCTATGGCATAATGCGCGCGTGTTAGTGACGCAAGCCGGGCGCAGTTCGCCTGCGCCCAACGGCGGTATAGAACCCATGCAGGCAATAATGGAAGAGAAGCAGGCTTTTGAGAACCGGGTGCTTGAGCGCCTGAACGCCGGTCGTTCGGTGAGAAGCTTTCTGATCGCCGCCGTTGAGCTACTGGCTGAAGCGGTCAATCTGCTGGTGCTTCAGGTGTTCCGCAAAGATGACTACGCGGTGAAATATGCGGTAGAGCCGCTGCTGCTGGGTGATGGTCCTTTGGGCGAACTCTCGGTTCGCCTGAAGCTGATTTATGGCCTGGGCGTCATCAGCCGTCATGAGTATGAAGATTGTGAGCTGCTGCTGGCGCTGCGTGAAGAGCTGAACCATGACAGCGGCGACTACCGTTTTACCGACGATGAGATCCTCGGCCCGTTTGGTGAGCTGCACTGTGTCACCGCCTGGCCGCCCGCGCCGGTATTTAACACCGACGATGCGGAGCTGCGCAGTATGCAGCAGCAGCGCTATCTGCAAATGGTGCGCTCTACCATGGTGCTGTCGCTCACCGAGCTGATCGCCCGCATCAGCATGAAGCAGGCGTTTAAAAAGTCCGGCAGCTAATCATATCCATCAGGAGCCCTTCCGGCTCCCGCCTCGTCATAACCTGAGCGGGAACATGCGCCAGATTTGGTGTATCCTTTGCCTGTTTTCCTTACCGAGTTTTTGTCATGAAAGAGCCAGAAAAGAACGAAATTAAACGTCTCAGCGATCAGCTGGACGCCCTGAACCGCAAAGAGCCGCAGTTACTGGAATCGGGTGATTCCGAGAAGCTGGGCGCGCTGCTGAAAGAGAAAGAAGTGCTGGTCACAGAGATTGAGCGTCTGCGCGGTCAGCGCGTTGAGAAGCTCAGTAGCGAAGCGCAGAAGCTGCAAAAAATGGGCTTCAGCCGCGAAATCACGAAGAAAGAGCAGGCCAATCTGGGTGCGCTGAAGAAAAGCGTGCGCGGCCTGGTGGTGGTGCATCCGATGACCGCGCTGGGACGTGAAATGGGCCTGACCGCCATGACCGGCTTCGCCAGAACCCCCTTCTGATGGCGTGATCAGGCGGCAGCCTGATCGACCTCCGCTTTGCGTTCGCCGGTGGCGGCATAGACCTGCTCCACCAGCGAATCCAGCAGTTCATAACGCCGGCGATACTCTGCCCGCTTCTTACTGGCGATCTCCTCCAGCGCTTTACGCGGCAGGCTCAGCGGCAGCGTAAATACCCCATCCCGGCGGGCTTCGCCCCCCAGCGATAGCCAGAACTCACTGTAGCTGGCAAAGAACTTATCCCCTTTGCTGTGCCGATAGCGCAGGCTGCGGAAGACGTGGGTCTCATCACCCACCGCCAGGATATTTTCCACCCCGGCCTGTTCCGCAACAATAAATAGCGCTTCCATTAACAGGCGTTTCGGAAAGAGACCATGAGCGGCTTTTGTCGCTTCGCGGATCAGATCATTACTGATATGTTTACGCGGCCCCTGTAATCCGCCAATTAACAGGGTGCGCTGGTTATGCTCGTTGATAATTGAAAACGACAGCGAGGCAATAATCTCGCTGTTATAACGCAATACCAGCGTCACTTCCCCTTCACGGTCGAAATAACCGGAACTGCATGAGAGTAAAAAGGTTTCACCATTTTTACCGCTCAGGGTCGCCAGCGGATTATCACCGGCGCTTTGCAGCAGCTGGCACAGGGCCGGGTTTGCCAGGTTATTCATCAGCGTATAGTGATCGAGGATCGCCTGAGCACGCTGCGCAATCGTGAACCCCGCACGCAGATAGGGCCGGTGCAGCTTGGCGGGCAGCAGCCCCTGGGTTTTCATCAGCAGCGTGATCTGGGGTAAATGCGACAGCGTATCCAGATAATGCATGGTCGTCAGCGGCGATATTAGCGTTCTTAACACAAATTTCAGCCGAAAACGTTTACTCATCCAGAGTTTATTCGGCACATATTTTCCGCTAATTAACTGAAAAAAGAGCGAAGCGGAGGAATCAGTCGTGGTTTCGTGCGTAGTTATAATTGACATAGTCAGCGACACAGAGTGAGCAGGAATGTCGCTAATAATAAAGCAGCCAATATCAACGGCAGGTTAATGTGTCATAAAGCGACAAAGCCAGCCGTTCAGAAAAAGACCAGTTGTTGATTTTTGGTTTAATTTGGCAATGAAAAAATTTATATCGAATTAAAGGCAAAAAAAACCGGCGAAATAAATTCCACCGGTTTATCGTTACTGCGTTAACACGGAGTTAACTTACTGAGCAGCGGCAAAGCGGGCGGCTGCCTCGTCCCAGTTAACCACGTTCCAGAACGCTTTGATGTAGTCAGGACGCTTGTTCTGATACTTCAGGTAGTAAGCGTGCTCCCACACATCCAGACCGATGATTGGGAAGCCAGAGACGCCGGCGATCGCTTCGCCCATCAGCGGGTTGTCCTGGTTAGCGGTAGAGACCACGGCCAGTTTGTCGCCTTTCTTAACCAGCCACGCCCAGCCAGAGCCGAAACGGGTCGCGGCCGCTTTCTCAAACTCTTCCTGGAATTTTTCCACGCTGCCGAAATCTTTCTCGATGGCGGCTTTCAGATCGCCCTGTAACGTGGTGCCGGTTTTCAGGCCTTTCCAGAACAGGCTGTGGTTGGCGTGGCCACCGGCGTTGTTGCGCAGTGGGCCTTTTTTGTCTGCTGGCAGCTGATCCAGTTTAGTGATCAGCTCATCAACCGGCAGATTGGCAAATTCAGTGCCTTCCAGCGCCGCGTTAGCGTTGTTCACGTAGGTCTGGTGATGTTTAGTGTGATGGATTTCCATCGTCTGCTTGTCGAAATGCGGTTCCAGTGCGTCGTATGCGTAAGGCAGGGATGGCAGTGAATAACTCATGTTCTTCCTCTCCATTTAGTGTTTGGGCAGCACGACGAATTCGGGACGTGCCGCGTAAGCAGTCGAATCATTATAGTTAAATTCATGTAGCGTAAAAGCGTAATGAATGCCCTATTAACCTTAAGGGTTTGACCGGTCAGGTAAAAGCAACCCATTGTTTTTATAGCCTGCCGGTACTGGCGCGCATTTTTATGGCGGCGGGCAGCTCGTTATAGAGCGGCGGTTCCTCCCCTTCCAGCGCCGCCAGCAGCCGTTTACCGGCCACCCGCCCCATCTCTTCATAAGGGATCGCGACCGTGGTCAGCTGCGGCGAACAGACGGCGGAGATCTGCCCACCGCCAATAGAGGCTATCGCCAGCTGGTCCGGCACCGCGATACCCGCCGCATGACAGGCCATCATCGCGCCGCAGGCGACCTCTTCAGTGGTGCAAATCAGCACATCCAGCTCCGGCCAGGTGAGGCGGATTTCCGCTAACAGCCCATGCCCGGTGGTCAGGGTAGGCGGCAAGGGCGAAGAGACCACGCGATGCGGCGCCTGATTCATCGCCAGCATCCCGCTCTGCCAGCCATTCAGCAGCTGGCGGAAAATCGTGCTGCTGGTCTGGGTGCAGAGCAGACCTGGATGGCGATACCCGGCCTCAATCAGGTTACGCACCAGCTGGCGCACCGCTCTGGCGTAGTCGACACCGATACTGATGCCGGGCGAATCATGATTCACTCCGCCAATATCAATCACCGGCACACCGGAGTGCGCCAGTAACCGGTGCGAATCGGCGGTGCTGTCGAAACTGAAGTGCACCATGGCGGCGGGATGATAAGCGAGCAATCTCTCAATCAGTTTGCTCTCATCCGCCGCTGAATGATTCGCTTCCGCCAGCATCATGGTGTACCCCTGCGGGCGCAGCACCTGCTGTAGCGCTTCGGAAACGGCTGAGCAGCCCGGCGTGGCAAAAGAGGGAACCACCATCGTGACCAGCCGCGATGAGGCGGAAGCCAGATTGCTCGCCTGGACATTAGGCACATAACCCAGCTCCGCCACCGCGGCGTCTATCTTCTCGCGGATGTCAGGAGAGACTTTTTCGGGCATCCGTAACGCCCGCGATGCGGTCATGGTACTGACACCCACTAAACGGGCAACATCGGCCAGCGTACTTTTGCCGGTACTGCGCCGTCGCTTTTCTGCCATGCGTTCTCCTGACTGACTGCTTTTTTGACTGGACGCAGCTTAAGATCAATTACGTTTTCGCGCCATGCTAAAACTACGCTTTTGCGCATCCTTTCCGGCTGAAATCCACAGTAAAAGCGCCATCTTAGCCGCCCGCTGCAAACCCTGTTATGCGCCTTGCCAGAAATGTTAGCGATAACACAGATTTTAACATTGCCGATGTTAGCGCTAACTTTTGAGACTATCATCACAGTAAGGAGGTCGGCAAATCGCCCAGAATGCAGGCCAGGCAGCAACCACCAGGAAAACAGCATGCTTACTCAATGGCTTACTCCCGAGACGATTAGCATCGTGGATCACGTTTCTGACTGGCAGACGGCGGTGCGCCAGGCCGCCAGACCTTTACTGGCGAGCGGCGCCATCACCCCCGCTTATCTCGACGCTATTTTTGCCACGCACGCGGAAATCGGCCCCTACTATGTGCTGACGCCCGGCCTGGCCCTGCCGCACGCCCGCCCCGAACAGGGCGCATGTCACAACGGCCTGTCGCTGCTGCATATTCGTCAGGGCGTCCGCTTCCACGCGGCGGAGAACGATCCGGTGTTTGTGGTGATTATGCTCAGTGCCCTTTCCGGCGACGACCATATCCGCATGATTACCCAGCTCGCTGAGCTGTTCAGCGATGAATCACGTCTGCAACAGCTGTTGGTCGCAGATACCTTATCCGCCATTCAGGCGGTCATTAGCCAGTAAATCACCAGAGACGACAACCATGAAAAAAGTATTAATTGTGTGCGGAAATGGTTTAGGCAGCAGTTTTATTGTGGAGATGAACGTAAAAAAGATCCTGGCGGAATTAAATAAACAGGCGGAGGTGACTCATACCGATTTAACCTCAGCGAAATCGGAGCAGGCCGATCTGATTATCAGCGCTAACGATATTGCGGAACAGTTAGCGGGTCATCCGGCCCCGGTATTTGGTTTAAGCAACCTGCTGGATAATGGACGGATTAAAGCGATCCTGGCTGAGAATTTATAATTATTCCTTTCGCTCCTGCCTCGCTGCAATCAGGGTCAGCGATACCTCGCCCACCAACAGATCGCGGGGAAGTCCGGCAAGCGCGCAGATGCAGCCGCAGGAGTCACCGACGGAGCCATTTATGCTGCAATTTATTATTCAGGATGTTCTTGGAACACCCGCGATACTTGTCGGCCTGTTTTCGCTGATCGGATTATTACTGCAAAAGAAAGCCTTTTCCGACGTGATCTCCGGCACGCTAAAAACCATTATGGGATTTGTTATTTTAATCGCCGGTGCCGGCCTGATTGCCGCCACACTGACCATTTTCAGCCAGCTGTTTGAGCACTCCTTTGCCATTCAGGGAGTGGTGCCCAATACCGATGCGATGGCGGCGCTGGCGCAGAAAAATTATGGCACCGAAACCGCCATGATTATGGTTTTCGGGATGCTGGTGAATATTCTGCTGGCTCGCATCACCCCGCTGAAATACATTTTTCTGACCGGCCACCATACTCTCTATATGGCGGCGATGCTGGCGGTCATCCTCTCGGTGGGCGGCATCAGTGGCGTCTGGCTGGTGGTGATCGGTTCGCTGATCCTCGGCGCGATGATGGTTGTCAGTCCGGCGATTTTGCAGCCTTTTACCCGGCAAATCACTCACTCTGACGATCTGGCCCTGGGTCACTTTGGCTCCTCCGGCTATCTGCTGGCCGCGCTGACCGGCAAGCTGGTCGGTAAAGGCAGCCCCTCCATCGAGGAGCTGAAAGTCCCTAAGACCCTGAACTTTCTGCGCGACTCCTCGATCGCCATCTCACTGACCATGATGATCCTGTTCATCGCGCTGGTGCTGGTGGCGGGCAAAACCTTCACCGAGAGCCAGGTCAGCGATGGGCAGAACTTCATCGTCTTTGCCATCATCCAGTCCATTACCTTCGCGGCGGGCGTCTATATCATCCTCGCCGGGGTGCGCATGGTGATCGCTGAAATCGTTCCGGCGTTCAAAGGCATCGCCGACAAGCTGGTCCCCAACGCCAGACCCGCGCTGGATTGTCCGACAGTCTTTCCGTTTGCGCCCAATGCCGTGATCATCGGCTTTCTCAGCAGCTTTGCGGCGGGACTGATCAGTATGTTCCTTTGCCCGCTGTTTGGTCTCAGCGTGATCGTGCCCGGCCTGGTGCCCCACTTCTTCTGCGGTGCGACCGCCGGCGTCTACGGCAATATTACCGGCGGACGGCGCGGCGCGGTGATCGGGGCTTTTGTACAGGGACTGCTGATCTCGTTTCTGCCCGCGATTCTGCTGCCGCTGATGGGTGACCTGGGCTTCGCCTCAACCACCTTTGGCGACGCTGACTTCGGTATTATCGGCATTATTCTCGGCCATATTGTGGCGTTTTTTAATTAACGCCGGGCGTGGCGCGACGAACCAGATAATGAGGATCTTATAATGGACGCTAAATTTTCCCCTTCGCTGATGTGCATGGATTTGACCCGCTTTCGCGAGCAGATTGAAGCGATGAATAGCAGGGCCGCTTTTTATCACGTCGATATTATGGATGGCAGCTATGTAAAAAATATCACGCTGTCACCCTTCTTTATCAGCAACCTGAAAAAAATCACCGACGTACCGATTGACGTGCATTTAATGGTCAATCACCCTGAAGATATTATCCCTCTCTGCCTTGACGCAGGCGCGGATATTATTAGCTTTCACCCGGAGACCGCCAGTAATAAAATATTTCGCCTGCTGAACCAGATTAAACAGGCTGGCCGTCGCTGTGGTGTGGTGTTAAATCCGGCGACCCCGGTGGAGAGCATTCGCGAATATGCCCATCTGCTGGATAAAGTCACGGTGATGTCGGTCGATCCGGGCTTCGCAGGCCAGAGATTCATTCCTGAAACGCTGAATAAAATTCGTCAGTTAATTCAGCTGCGCAACAGTTCCGGCTACCACTATCTGACGGAGATTGATGGCTCCTGTAATGCGGCGACCTTCCGGGAAATCGCCGCCTCCGGCGTCGAGGTGTTTATTGTCGGCACCTCAGGGCTGTTCAGCCTGGCGGACGATGTGGCTGAGGCCTGGCAGCGGATGGAGTCGCTGTTCCTGACGGAAACCGCCGCCTGAAACGCAACCGGCGGTATCCTGACCGCCGGTGCTTTTATTAGCGGTCCAGTTCGCGCAGCGATCTGTCGAGCGCGCCGACCAGCCAGTCAATATCCTGCGGCTGGAAAGCCAATGGCGGACGCAGTTTCAGCACGTTGCCATAGGGACCGGCGACCGAAGTCAGTACCCGATGCTCACGCAGTTTCTCGATCAGATCCAGCGCCAGGGCTTTATCCGGCGTTTTGCTGTGGCGATCGGTAACCAGTTCAAAACCGATAAACAGACCGGCTCCGCGGACATCACCGACGCACTCATAGCGATCCATCAGGGTTCTCAGCTCCGCCAGCAGCTGCGCGCCGACCACGCGGCTATGCTCCTGCAAGCCCTCTTCGGTGATCACTTTCAGCACCGCCTGCGCCGCCGCCATCGCCACCGGATTGCCGCCAAAGGTGTTGAAGTAGGGAATCGAGTCACTGAAGGCGGCCAGCACCTCGCTTTTAGCCAGCAGGCCGGAAACCGGAATACCGTTGCCCATCGGTTTGCCGGTGGTAATAATATCCGGTACCACATCGTGGCGGCCAAAGCCCCAGAACGCATCACCGGTGCGGCCAAAGCCAGGCTGTACTTCATCGGCAATAAAGATCCCGCCGTTGGCGTGCACCACCTCGACCGCTTTTTTCAGGAAGCCGCGCGGATCAGGCAGTACCCCGTCGGAGGAGAAGATTGAGTCCGCCAGGAAACCGGCGAATTTAATGCCGTGCGCCGCCATATCATCGATCTGCTGCTGAATCTGCTGCGCGAACCACTCGCCCAGGTCGGGAGCATCGACGCGATAAGCGTCCGGTGGCAGCACCAGTCGGGTGGTGGGGGCCAGCGGCTGTCCGCTGCCCAGCGCCGGTGAAGCCCCGGAGGTGAGTTCACTGGTGCCGTGATACGCCTCCTGGCTGACAATAATGCCGCTGCCGCCGCTGAAGGCGCGCGCCACACGGATCGCCAGATCGTTAGCCTCGGAGCCGGTGCACATATACATCGCCCGGTCGATCGCCGCAGGCGCGGTGGCCAGCAGCGCTTCGCTGTAGTCGAGGATGTTCTCATGCAGATAGCGGGTGTGGGTATTCAGCATTTTCATCTGCTGCGTCACCGCCTCAATCACCGCCGGATGGCAATGGCCGATGCTCGCCACGTTGTTATAGACGTCGAGATATTTATCGCCCGCCGCATCCCACAGATATTGCCCTTCGCCCCGCACCAGATGGACCGGTTTGCGGTAGAACAGGCGATAGGATTCGCCCAGCACTTTGCTGCGTTTATCGGTCAGTTTGCGCGTGTCGCTATCCAGCGCATCCGCATGTTCGGCACGAAAACTGTTGGTATCCATAATGGTGGATCGCGTGGCCATAATGACTCCCGTGACAAGGATAGAGGGGTGAGCTGCCCTTACATCATGCCTGCCTGTGGAAAAAATGCAACCAAATACACAAATACAATAAAATACACATGACGCGGGCGCAGCGCTCCGCTAATCTCTCTGCCAGACGGTGCCGGACGCAGCGGCCTCATTCGCGTATCATCGGCGCTCTTCGCGCCTTATAAGGAACTCTCTATGTTGCAGGAAACGCGCCTTCACCGCATCCGTGTGCTGCTGAACCGGCTTAACCAGGTCAGCACCGAACAGATCATCAGGGAGCTGGGGGTGTCTCGCGAAACCGCGCGCCGGGATATTATTGAGCTGGAGGCGCAGGGTCAGGCGCGTCGCGTGCATGGCGGGCTGGTCGCGATAGAGACGCCCGCCGAGCCACCGCTGACGGAGCGTCTTGCCGCGCGGGCGAAAGAGAAACGCGCCATCGCCCGCGCCGCCGCCCAGCTGTTACAGCCAGGCCAGACGCTGTTTCTCGACGCGGGCAGTACCACCACGCTGCTGGCAGAGGAGCTGCGCGCCCTGTCCGGTCTGACGATAGTGACCAACAGCCTGCATGCTGCGCTGGCGCTGAGCGCCGGGGAAGAGGATCAGCCGCTGAATAACCAGATTATTTTGCTGGGCGGGACGATGTCAGCCGGGGCGCAGCAGACGCGCGGTGAAATCACCGTCGGCGAGATCAGCCGCTATCGCGCCGACGTGGCGCTGCTGTCGCCGGTCGGCATTGAGGCGAACTGCGGTGCCAGCAGCTTTCACCTGCATGAAGCAGCGATTGCCCGTGCGATGGTGCAGCACTCCGCCGCCTGCTATCTGCTGGCCGATCACAGCAAGCTGGGAGTGGTCAGCCGTATGGTGTACGCGCCACCCAAGGCGATCACCACCCTGATCACCGACAGCGGTGGCGATAATAGTGCGGCACTGCATGCGCTACAGCAGACCCTGGCCGCGGTGAAGGTGGTTTAGCTCAGTCGCTGAGGATGGGTGTAGACCGTGGCGCGGCCAGGTTTGCTGAACCCCACCAGCGTAAGATTGCAGCGCTCGGCCACCTCAACCGCCAGCCGGGTCGCCGCCGAGACCGCGAACAGAATTTCGACGCCGCACATCGCGGACTTCTGCACCATCTCATAGCTGGCGCGGCTGGAGACCAGCACCGCGCCCGGCCCCCACTCAGCCTGACTGCGATACCCCAGCAGCTTATCCAGCGCCACGTGGCGACCGACATCTTCACAGCCTCCGGCCAGCTGACCATCGGGCTGGATCCACGCGGCGGCATGGGTGCAGCCGGTTTTCTGTCCCACCGGCTGATAATCTTTCAGCTGGCTCAGCGCCAGGTCGAGATGGTCCAGCGCGAACCGCTGAGTAAACGGCAGCGGCGACAGCGGCTTACCAATCTGATCCAGCTGTTCGACACCACATACGCCACAGCCGGTACGCCCTGCCAGCGCACGACGCTGTTCTTTCAGCGCCATAAAGCGGCGGCTGGAAAGCTCAATCTGCACTTCAATGCCGCCGCAGCCCGGCACAACGTCCATGCCAAAGATGTCGCCGGGGGCATCGATAATCCCTTCTGATAGCGAGAAACCCAGCGCAAACGCCTCCAGATCTTTGGGCGTGGTCATCATCACCACATGCGAGATGCCGTTATAGACCAGCGCCACCGGAACCTCGTCCGCCAGCCAGTCCGCCTGCGCGGTGCTGAGGTCAGCGCGCTGCCAGACCTGCGTGCTGCTGACGCCGGCCTGAATTGTTAAATCTTCGCCTGAAGCAGGCTGGATAGCTTTCAAAAGGTACGACCCGTTGTTAACAAATATGAAAAAGAGAGCCATCAGCGCGACTGCACGGCAGGCGTCTGACGCGCACTGATTTTGCCTGCTGGCCCGATACAGCGCAAATAAACAGCGGGGCAATTCATGCGGTTTTGGGGTCGCTGACGGCGCGGCCACGCGGGTTGGCGGGCAGAACCGGCGCGGCCAGCCTCAATTCGTTAACATCCATGCGCATAAAACAATGGTAATAAGCTACCGCACTTAAAAATCTGCTTGCAGCCTGGCTGCTCCGACTAAATTTTTTAACAAAATTTAGAAAAAGAATTACTAATGACTAACCTCTTGACTCTGGTCAACTTACACGCAAATAGGGCTGCTATTTTGCATTGCTTCGCAATGGAGCAAACAAAGAAGAACGATAAAATGCAAATTAACAGACGGAGTTTTTTCAAAATCTGTGCTGGCGGGCTGGCAGGTACCAGCGCGGCGTTGTTAGGTTTTGCCCCCACCACCGCTTTAGCCAGCGTCAGAGAATTCAAACTCATTCGTGCCAGAGAAACCCGCAACAACTGTACCTACTGTTCAGTCGGCTGCGGCATGCTGATCTACAGCCTGGGCGATGGCGCGAAAAACGCCAGCGCCTCGATTTACCACATTGAAGGCGACCCCGACCATCCGGTCAGCCGCGGCTCGCTCTGCCCGAAAGGGGCGGGCGTGCTCGACTTCATTCACAGCGAACAGCGGCTGAAATACCCGGAATACCGCGCGCCCGGCTCGGATAAGTGGCAGCGCATCAGCTGGGAAGAGGCGTTTGACCGTATCGCCCGCCTGATGAAGCAGGATCGCGACGCCAATTTCCAGGCCACCAACGCCGCAGGCGTGACGGTTAACCGCTGGCCGACCACCGCCATGCTCTGCTCATCCGCCGCCAGTAATGAAACCGGCCTGCTCGACCAGAAATTTGCCCGCGCGCTCGGTATCCTGGCGCTGGAAAACCAGGCCCGGCTCTGCCACGGCCCGACCGTCGCGGCGCTGGCCCCGAGTTTCGGCCGCGGGGCGATGACCAATAACTGGAACGACATTAAAAACGCCAACGTGGTGATGATCATGGGCGGCAACCCCGCTGAAGCGCATCCGGTGGGGTTCAAATGGGTGATTGAAGCCAAAACCCATAACAAGGCGCAGGTCATCGTGGTCGATCCGCGCTTTAACCGCTCGGCGTCGGTCGCCGATTTCTACGCGCCGCTGCGCGCCGGCAGCGACGTGGTGTTCCTGATGGGGGTGATCAACTATCTGCTGCAACACAATCAGATCCAGCAGGAGTATGTTCGCGCCTTTACCAATGCGGCGCTGATTGTCAGTGAAGGCTACAGCTTCACTGACGGGCTGTTCAGCGGCTACGACGCGACAACCCGCCAGTACGATCGCCAGAGCTGGCAGTATGAGCTGGATGAAAACGGCCACGCCCGCCGCGATGAGAGCTTCGCCCATCCGCGCTGCGTGCTGAACCTGCTGAAAACCCACGCCAGCCGCTATACCCCGGAGATGGTGACGCGCCTGTGTGGCACCGCGAAAGAGGACTTTATCGCGGTGTGCGAGCAGCTCGCCTCCACCAGCGTACCCAATCGCACCGCCACCATTCTCTATGCGCTGGGCTGGACCCATCACACCAACGGCTCGCAGATTATCCGTACCGCGGCGATGATCCAGCTGCTGCTCGGCAATATTGGTATGCCTGGCGGCGGCATCAACGCGCTGCGCGGTCACTCCAACGTGCAGGGCTATACCGATCTCGGTCTGCTGACCCAGAGCCTGCCGGGGTATCTGCCGCTGCCCTCCGAGAAGATGACCACGCTGGCGACCTATCTCCAGAAAGCGACGCCGGTTTCTCCTCTGCCGGACCAGGTCAACTACTGGCAGAACACCGATAAGTTTTTCGTCAGCCTGATGAAAAGTTTCTACGGCGACAAAGCCACGGCGGAAAACCAGTGGGGCTACGACTGGCTGCCAAAATGGGATAAGAGCTACGACTGCATGGCGCAGGCGGAGATGATGGAGCAGGGCAAGCTGAACGGCTGTCTGATTCAGGGCTTCAACATGCTGGCCGCCTTCCCGGATAAAAACAAAGCGGTCCGGGCGCTTTCCCGCCTGAAATATATGGTGGTGATCGACCCACTGCGCACCGAAACCTCCAGCTTCTGGCAGCATCACGGCGAATTCAACGATGTCGATCCGTCGCAAATCCAGACCGAAGTCTTCCGCCTGCCCTCTTCCTGCTTCGCTGAAGAGTCGGGTTCGGTGGCTAACTCCTCGCGCTGGTTGCAGTGGCACTGGGCAGCGGCCGAGCCGCCAGCTGAAGCACTGCATGACGGCAGAATTCTCGGCAACCTGTTCCTGCGGCTGCGCGCGCTCTATCAGCAGGAAGGCGGAGCCACGCCTGAACCGCTGATGGCGATGCGCTGGGAGTACCGCGATCCCTCTAATCCAGAGCCGGAAGAGGTGGCGCAGGAGAGTAACGGTCAGGCGCTGGCGGATATTTATGATGCCAGCGGCAAGCTGCTGCTGAAGAAAGGCCAGCAGCTTAACGGGTTCGCCGAGCTGCGCAACGACGGCACCACCGCCAGTGCCTGCTGGATCTACAGCGGCAGCTGGACCCCGGAAGGCAACCAGATGGCGCGCCGCGACAACGCCGATCCCTCAGGGCTGGGCGCTGTTTCCGGCTGGGCCTGGGCCTGGCCAGCCAACCGCCGCATTCTCTATAACCGCGCCTCCGCCGATGCCCAGGGTAAAGCCTGGGACCCGAAACGTCGCCTGATTGAGTGGGATGGCGCTCGCTGGCACGGCATCGACGTACCGGATTATCCGGTCACGCTGTCGCCGCAGCAGCAGGCGGGGCCATTTATCATGCAGCCCGATGGTCTCGGCCACCTGTTTGCGCTCGACAAAATGGCCGACGGTCCGTTCCCGGAACATTACGAACCGATGGAAAGCCCGCTCGGCGACAACCCGCTGCATCCGCAGCAGCGTCACAGTCCGGTGGTCCGCGTGTTCAGCAGCGACGCCGCGCAACTGGGCGAGGTCGCCGACTATCCCTGTGTCGCCACCACCTATTCGATCACCGAACTGTTCCGCCACTGGACCAAACACGCCCTGCTGAACGCGATCGCGCAGCCGGAGCAGTTTGTGGAGATTGGTGCTGAGCTGGCAGAGGAGAAAGGCATACAGGCCGGGGATAGCGTCAAAGTCTCGTCCCACCGTGGCTATATCAAAGCCAAAGCGGTGGTAACACGTCGTCTGCCGCGTCTGATGATTGACGGCAAGCCGGTTGATACCGTGGGTATTCCCTGTCACTGGGGGTTTGAAGGCACCACCCGTAAAGGCTTCCTCGCCAATACGCTGACGCCTTCGGTTGGCGATGCCAACTCGCAGACCCCGGAGTACAAGGGATTTTTAGTGAAAGTTGAAAAAGCGTAACGGTAGATGACAATGGCTTATCAATCACAAGATATTATCCGTCGCTCAGCGACCAACGGCTTTACTCCGCCGCCGCAGGCGCGCGATCACCAACGCGAAGTGGCGAAACTCATCGACGTGACCACCTGTATCGGCTGCAAAGGCTGTCAGGTCGCCTGTTCCGAATGGAACGACATTCGCGATGAAGTCGGTCACAACATCGGGGTCTATGACAATCCTACCGATCTCTCCGCCAAATCCTGGACGGTGATGCGCTTTTCGGAAGTTGAAGAGAACGGCAAGCTGGCCTGGCTGATCCGTAAAGATGGCTGTATGCACTGTGCCGATCCCGGCTGCCTGAAAGCCTGCCCGTCGGCAGGCGCGATCATTCAGTACGCCAACGGCATCGTCGATTTTCAGTCAGAGCAGTGTATCGGCTGCGGCTACTGCATCGCCGGCTGCCCGTTCAACGTGCCACGGCTGAACAAAGAGGATAACCGCGCCTACAAATGCACCCTGTGTGTCGATCGCGTCACTGTCGGCCAGGAGCCTGCCTGTGTCAAAACCTGCCCGACCGGTGCGATTCATTTCGGCAGCAAAAGCGACATGCTGACGCTGGCGGCGGAGCGCGTGGCGGAACTGAAGTCACGCGGATTTGACCATGCGGGCCTCTACAACCCGGAAGGCGTGGGCGGCACCCATGTGATGTACGTGCTGCATCATGCTGACAAGCCTCAGCTCTATCATGGTCTGCCCGCTAACCCGAGCATCAGCCCTGCCGTCACCTTCTGGAAAGGGATCTGGAAACCGCTGGCGGCGGTGGGTTTTGCCGCCACCTTCGCCGCCTCTATCTTCCACTATGTCGGCGTTGGCCCGAACCGGGTTGAAGAGCACGACGACAACGACGATCACCCTGAGGAGCATCAATAATGAAAAAGTCCGATCGTCTGGTGCGTTACCGCGCACCCGAACGCATCAATCACTGGATTGTCGCGATTTGCTTTGTCATGGCCGCGCTGAGCGGATTAGGCTTTTTCTTTCCCTCCTTCAACTGGCTGATGCAGATATTCGGCACGCCACAGCTGGCGCGTATCCTGCATCCTTTTGTCGGGGTGGTGATGTTTGCCGCCTTTATGCTGATGTTTTTGCGTTACTGGAAGGCCAATCTGATCAACCGGGATGACCTCTGCTGGGCCAGAAATATCCATCGGATCGCCCGCAACGAAGAGGTGGGTGACACCGGTAAATATAACTTTGGTCAGAAGTGTGTGTTCTGGGCTGCTATCATCAGTTTAGTGTTGCTGCTTGCCAGCGGTATTGTGATCTGGCGGCCCTACTTTGCCGATGCCTTTGCCATTCCGCTGATTCGTCTGGCGCTGATTGTGCATTCGGTCTCCGCGGTGGCGCTGATTATCTTCATTATGGTGCATGTTTATGCTGCATTGTGGGTTAAAGGAACACTCACCGCGATGGTGGAGGGCTGGGTCAGCGCCGAATGGGCCAGACATCACCACCCCCGCTGGTACCGTGAGCAGCGCAATCCGCCAATAAAACAGGAAAAACGCCCCTGATGAGTATTCGCATAATCCCGCAAGATCAGCTGGAGAAAAGCGAAAAAACAACGGCGGAGATGATTCCGCCGTTACTTTTTCCACGGCTGAAAAATTTATACAGCCGTCGTGCTGCGCGACTGCGCGACCTGGCGGCGAAAAATCCACTCGGTGACTATCTGCGCTTTGCGGCGATGATCGCCGAAGCGCAGGAGATTGTGCTGTATGACCACCCGCTGCACATCGATCTGCATGCGCGTCTGACCCAAAGCGCCAGCGAGGGTAAGCCACCGCTGAACATTCACACTCTGCCGCGCGATCCGCACTGGCAACGGCTGCTGCACTCGCTGATTGCCGAGCTGAAACCGGAGATGAGCGGTCAGGCACTGGCGGTGCTGGAGAATCTGGAGAAGGCGTCCGCCACCGAGCTGGAGACGCTGGCCGCAGCGCTGTTTGCCGGTGAGTATGCGCAGGTCAGCAGCGATAAAGCGCCGTTTATCTGGGCGGCGCTCTCGCTCTACTGGGCGCAGATGGCGGCACTGATCCCCGGCAAAGCGCGGGCGGAAATGGGCGAGCAGCGCCAGTTCTGTCCGGTCTGCGCCAGTATGCCGGTCGCCAGCGTGGTCCATATGGGCAGTCACGAAGGCGCGCGCTACCTGCACTGCAATCTGTGTGAAAGTGAATGGCATGTGGTGCGCAGCAAATGCAGCCAGTGCGAACAGTCGCGGGATCTGCACTACTGGTCGCTGGACAGCGAGCAGGCCGCGGTGAAAGCGGAGAGCTGTGGTGACTGTGGCACCTACCTGAAGATGCTCTATCAGGAGAAAGATCCCGCTATCGAACCGGTGGCGGACGATCTGGCCTCGCTGATCCTGGATGCCCGCATGGAGCAGGAAGGCTTCGCGCGCAGCAGCCTGAATCCCTTTATGTTTCCTGGCGAATAGTCATGACTGACGGAGAAACCTGATGAAACTGATTGGCAGCTATACCAGCCCGTTTGTGCGTAAGATATCGATCATCATGCTGGAAAAAGGCATTATTTTTGAGTTCGTTAACGCATCGCCCTACAGCGATGACAGCCATGTGCCGCACTACAATCCGCTGGGCAAAGTCCCGGCGCTGGTCGCTGACAATCAGCAAATCTGGTTCGACTCCAGCATCATCGCGGAGTTTCTGGAACTGCGCGGGGCAGCACCGGCGCTGCTGCCAGCCGACCCGCTCGCTTCACTTAACGTCCGCCAGCTGGAGAAGCTGGCGGACGGCATCAGCGATGCCGCGCTGGTGATTGTGCGCGAGCAGATGCGACCGGGCGATCAACAGTCGGAAGAGGTACTGCTGCGCAATCGTGACAAGATCCAGCGCGGTCTTGATAAGCTGGAAGCGATGGCGGCGGAAGGGAAATGGCTGAATAGCGGCCAGCTCAATCTGGCGGATATTGCCACCGGTTGCATGATCGGTTATCTGAATTTCCGTCGCGTGGTGCCAAACTGGTGTGTGGAGCGGCCCGCGCTGGTGAAGCTGGCGGAGACGCTGTTTCAGCGCGAGAGTTTTGCGCGCACCACGCCGCCTGCGGCGTGAGGGTGAGAGCGACAGGTTTCCTGACGCATCGGTTAGCAAAGCGGCGACACGTTGCTGCGCTGCGCATGAAAAAACGTTATCTAACGTAACCGACCTGACCAGGCCCTGATCTGACGTTTCAGTCAGTTTTATCTGCGGACAGGTCGTTTTCGTAATCCTGCCCGCCATGCCATATGCCCAAAACAGTTACTGTTCTCTTTGATAGCATAAAGGCAATGATTGTTCGCCTGCGGTAATGGGTAATTCTCAGTCCGGGCAGAAGATCATCGCGGCTGTTTCCTCTGTAAGGGAACAGCGCAAGAGACTCACAGTAATCGATGATGTTTTCTGTAAAGCTCAGAGCGGTATAGGGTGTCGCTGCCTGCGCGATATAGCGATAAAGTTCAGCCAGTTGTTCCTGCGCCTCTGGTGCAAACACCACCCTGTAAAGCATTACTCCTCCCCAATAGCCTTCCTGTGTTCGGCTTTCAGCCTGTCCCTGATCTCCTTAGCGCTCAGACTTTCTGTCTCACCACTGCGAAGCGCTTCCCAGGCTGGTAACACCTTTTCGCTCAGCCATTGATCCACGGCATTATCCCTGGCCATCAGCGCCCGAAGACCTTCGCGAATCACTTCACTTTCCGATGCATATTCGCCGCTGGCAACACGAGCCTTCACCTGAGCTGCCATTTCGTTTGGCAGTGTAATACTCATCTGTTGTGTTGTTCTCATGGGTAACCTCACTCTTCTGCCTGATAGGATTTAATCATACTCACCTTTATGGCAGCTGTCAGTTCTATACCCTGCTGAGTTACTCATCCCTGAAGATGAGGTCGCTCAGAGTTTTCATCAGTCCGATACTCGCTCTTTCCTGATAATGCCCAGGCATCTCTGGCCCGATCGGTGCAGGTTACAGCGCATCCGAACTGATAACGTGAGTAGTGACACATTGATTGCGCATTTTAACAGCCGTTCAGCCACTGTCATTACCGGACAGGGTAAGGGTTATTCGCTTTTCAGAGAGAGGTCGCAGTTCAGAACGTCGCTTTCAGCGGGCTGCCTGAACCAGAGAAAACAGGGCAAGAAGAGCGTAACGGGCGCTTTGAGATAAGGGCCTATCGGTGAGTACTTCACCGAAATAAGTCCATAAAAAAGGGACGATTGCTCGTCCCTTTTTTGCACCGCAGAGAGGATTACTGCAACAGCGAAATATCCGCCACTTGCAGGAACAGCTCGCGCAGTTTGGACAGCAGCGTCAGGCGATTGACCCGCACCGCCTGATCGTCGGCGTTCACCATCACTTTATCGAAGAAGTTATCGACCGCTTCACGCAGCTGCGCCAGCTCGTTCAGCGCATCCTGATAGCGCCCTTCGGCGAAGTAAGGCTGGAGTTTGCTGCTCAGCGCGGTCACAAAGGTCGCCAGCTGGATTTCTGCGTTCTCTTTCAGCAGCGACGCCTGCACGCTCTCATTCAGCGTTTCGGTCGATTTCGCCAGAATGTTAGAGACGCGCTTGTTGGCCGCCGCCAGCGCTGCCGCAGCCTCCAGCGTACGGAAGTGTGACACCGCTTTCATCCGCGCATCAAAGTCAGCCGGACGGGTCGGACGACGCGCCAGCACCGCCTGGAGCGTATCGATGCTGTGACCCTCTTCCTGATACCAGGTGCGGAAACGGCCCAGCATAAAGTCGATCACCTCATCCACCACATGGGCGTTGCTCAGCTTGCTGCCATAGAGACGCACCGCCTCTTCGGTCAGGGTTTGCAGATCGAGCGGCAGGTTCTTCTCGACGATGATACGCAGCACGCCCAGCGCCGCACGACGCAGCGCAAACGGATCTTTGTCGCCTTTTGGATGCTGACCAATGCCAAAAATACCGGCCAGCGTATCCATCTTGTCGGCAATCGCCAGCGCACAGGCCACCGGGCTGGATGGCAGTTCGTCACCGGCAAAACGCGGCTGATACTGCTCATTCAGCGCCACTGCCACATCTTCAGCTTCGCCGTCGTGACGCGCATAATGCATCCCCATCACGCCCTGGGTGTCGGTGAACTCAAAGACCATGTTGGTCATCAGGTCACATTTCGACAGCAGGCCCGCGCGGGTCGCGTGATTCACATCCGCGCCAATCTGACCGGCAATCCAGCCCGCCAGCGCCTGAATGCGATCGGTTTTGTCGCGCAGCGTACCCAGCTCTTTCTGGAACAGCACGGTTTCCAGACGCGGCAGGTGATCTTCCAGACGCTTTTTACGGTCGGTATTAAAGAAGAACTCCGCATCGGCCAGGCGTGGACGCACCACTTTCTCGTTGCCGGAGATAATCTGGCGCGGATCGCTGGATTCGATGTTGGTGACGAAAATGAAGTTCGGCAGCAGTTTGCCGTCGTTGTCATACACCGGGAAATATTTCTGATCGCCTTTCATGGTGTAGACCAGCGCTTCCGCCGGCACCTTGAGGAATTTCTCTTCAAAGGTGGCGGTCAGGACCACCGGCCACTCCACCAGCGAGGTCACCTCTTCCAGCAGGCTGTCGCTGAGATCGGCGGTGCCGCCCAGCTTGCGTGCGGCGGCTTCGGCGTCGGCTTTGATCATCGCCTTGCGGGTCTGGTAATCGGCGATGACTTTACCGCGTTTTTCCAGCACGTCAGGATATTGATCGGCATCCTCAAGGAGAATGTCATGCTCACCCATAAAGCGGTGGCCGCGAATGGTGCGCGCTGACTCAATGCCGAGGATTTTGCCCGGGATCAGCTCGTCGCCCAGCAGCATCGTCACGGTGTGAACCGGACGGACGAACTGCACATCGCTGTCGCCCCAGCGCATCAGTTTTGGCACCGGCAGCTTGCCGAGGGCGTTAGCAATCATCGCCGGCAGCAGTGCCTGGGCCGCTTCGCCTTTGACCTGGGCGCGATAAACCAGCCATTCGCCTTTATCGGTGGCGAGGCGCTCAGCCTGATCGACGGTGATGCCGTTACCGCGCGCCCAGCCTTCGGCCGCTTTGGTCGCGTTGCCATCAGCGTCAAACGCCGCGGCCACGGCCGGTCCGCGCTTCTCCACTTCTCTGTCAGGTTGTGAGGCGCTCAGGTTCGCTACTTTCAGCGCCAGACGACGCGGGGCGGCAAACCAGCTGACCTCGCCGTGGCTCAGGTTGGCGGCATCCAGTTCAGCCGTTACCTGCGCGGCAAAGGCTTCCGCCAGGCTACGCAGGGCTTTTGGTGGCAGCTCTTCGGTGCCGATCTCCACCAGGAAAGTTTGTTCAGTCATGGCTGCCTCTTACTTTTTGTTATTGCACATCGGGAAGCCCAGTGCCTCGCGAGAGGCGTAGTAAGCTTCAGCCACGGCTTTGGTCAGAGTACGAATGCGCAGAATATAGCGCTGACGCTCCGTTACCGAGATCGCTTTACGGGCATCCAGCAGGTTAAAGCTGTGCGCCGCTTTCAGAATGCGTTCATAGGCGGGCAGTGGCAGCGGTTTTTCCAGCGCCAGCAGATGCTGTGCTTCTTTCTCGTACTGCTCAAAGCAGGTAAAGAGGAAGTCGACGTCGGCGTATTCGAAGTTATAGGTGGACTGCTCCACTTCGTTCTGATGGAAGACGTCGCCGTAGGTGGTTTTACCCAGCGGGCCGTCGCTCCAGACCAGATCGTAGACGCTGTCGACGCCCTGGATATACATCGCCAGACGCTCCAGACCGTAGGTGATCTCGCCAGTCACCGGCTTACATTCCAGGCCGCCCACCTGCTGGAAGTAGGTGAACTGCGTCACTTCCATGCCGTTGAGCCACACTTCCCAGCCGAGTCCCCAGGCACCCAGCGTCGGGTTTTCCCAGTTATCTTCCACAAAGCGAATATCATGCACCGTCGGGTCCATGCCCAGCTCTTTCAGTGAGCCGAGATAGAGCTCCTGAATGTTGTCTGGTGAGGGTTTGATGATCACCTGGAACTGGTAATAGTGTTGCAGACGGTTCGGGTTTTCACCGTAGCGACCGTCGGTAGGACGGCGTGATGGCTGCACGTAGGCAGCGGCGATCGGCTCCGGGCCGAGTGCCCGCAGGCAGGTCATCGGATGTGAAGTGCCAGCGCCCACTTCCATGTCCAGCGGTTGGACAATGGTGCAGCCCTGACGCGCCCAGTAATCCTGCAAGGTCAGGATCAGGCCCTGAAAGGTCTTGGTATCAAACTTTTGCATGTTGAGTGTGCACGCGCTTCGGTTAGATTAAAAAAAGAGGCCGACAGTATACCCTTTGACCGCGCGATGTGCAGCCGTAAATCCCAGCCGCGACCGGCGCGTTTCGCGGTGGTGCAGGGCGCTGACGTACAGATGGCTCCGAATCCTGCGGGCGGTGGTTGTTGCTGCCGTCGCCTTTGACTACCCTTTTGCGCACGAAGCGATGCGCAAGAGGACGCCATGCCGCAAAAGATTTACTGGATCGATAATTTACGCGCGGTCGCCTGCCTGATGGTGATCGTCATCCACACCACCACCTGGTATATCACCGGACCGATGGCGGTGACCGGTGCCGCCTGGGATGTGGCTAACCTGCTGAACTCCGCGTCGCGCGTCTGCGTGCCGCTGTTTTTTATGATCTCCGGCTACCTCTTTTTTGGTGAGCGCAGCGCTCAGCCGCGCCATATGCTCCGGCTGGTGCTCTGCCTGCTGTTCTACAGCGCGGTGTCGCTGGCCTACATCACCTGGCTGACGCCAATCAGCGAAGGGCGCTCGATTCTGAAGATGTTGCAGAAGCCGGTGTTTTATCACCTGTGGTTCTTCTTTGCGCTGATCGGCATCTATCTGTTTTCGCCGCTGATTCAGGTGAAAACGGTGCAGGCGCGTTATGTGGCGCTGCTGGTGCTGGTGCTGGTGGTGCTCGCCAATCCGAACACCGTCAGCCAGTCGCTGGGGCCGTTTCACTTTCTGCCGGTGAATCTCTATGTCAGCGGCGACAGCATCTACTACTTGCTCTACGCGCTGCTGGGACGGGCGATTGGCACCATGGAGACGGCGAAGCGCGGCCTGACGCCGCTGGCCGCCGGGCTGTTTATCGCCTGTGTAATTGGCATCACGCTGGGGACGAAAAAGGCGCTGATCGTCAACGGAGCCTTTAACGATACCTGGTATCTCTACTGCGGGCCGCTGGTGTTTATCGCGGCGATCAGCCTGCTGCTGGTGTTTAAAAACGCGCTGAACCAGCGCACGCTGCCCGGTTTAGCGCTGATTGCCCGCTATTCCCTGCCGATCTACGGCTTCCACGCGCTGTTTATCCACTATCTGCGCACCCATCACTACGATGACATGTCGCGGCCGTGGCTCGACCTGCCCTGGGTCTTTGGCCTGACGCTGGGCGGCAGTCTGCTGCTGGCGATAGCGCTGAAACGCATCGATAAACGTCACTTCGTCAGCTGACCGGCGGTGCTACACCAGCTGCCAGCCGCGGGCGCGCCACAGCGCGGGCAGTTCCGCCATGTTGTCGAATCGCGTGACCAGCGGATGATCGAGTTCGGGGTTATGCGCATCGGCGCAGTAGTAGAACACCGGGATTCCGGCGGCGATCCCGGCGCGGGCGCCCGCTTCAGAATCATCCACCAGAATACAGCGCTCAATCGGCACCTGCATCTGTTCCGCCGCGTGATACATCAGCTCCGGATCGGGCTTCCAGTGCAGAATGTCATAGCCGCTGTAGAGGCGATCGGCAAACAGCGGCAGCATGCCGGTTAAGCCCAGCGAGTGCTGCATCTTTTTCACCGTACCGTTCGACACCACGCACATCGGCACCCTGATCTGCTCCACCAGCGCTTTCGCACCGGCAATCGGCTGCAACTGTTCATCGAACAGACGCGCCACCTCGGCCCGATAGGCGGTTTCCACCTCTTCCATCGGCAATGTAACCTGGTGCGCCTCACCGACATCACGAATGATGTCGTAGAGTTTGACGCCTTTGTACTGCTCAAACATCTGTTGCAGCGACAGCTCAAGGCCGTAACGGGCGAAGGTGTTGACATAGGCCTGGGTGCAGAGCAGTTCACTGTCCACCAGCGTGCCATCGCAATCAAAAAAGACACATTCTACTGACATCAGACTCTTTCCTTTGCATGAAGGGGCGCTCCACACTCTACCGCACTGAGCGCAGATTGCGAGAGTGGCAAACGGTTGCGAAAAATCATTGTATTGGCCCGATAAAATCGCCAGGATACGCGCCGATGATTTTTTCTTCTGGATGGATGGCATGAGCAAGCAAGGCCTTTTGCAGCGCATCTTCAGGCTGCATGAACATGGCACCACGGTGCGTACCGAAGTGATCGCGGGTATCACCACTTTTCTGACGATGGTCTATATCGTCTTCGTCAATCCGCAGATCCTCGGCGTGGCCGGGATGGATACCCAGGCCGTGTTTGTCACCACCTGCCTGATTGCCGCGTTCGGCAGTATTCTGATGGGGCTGTTCGCCAATCTGCCGGTGGCGCTGGCGCCAGCAATGGGGCTGAACGCCTTTTTCGCCTTTGTGGTGGTCGGGGCGATGGGCTACTCCTGGCAGGTCGGGATGGGCGCAATCTTCTGGGGCGCGGTAGGGCTGCTGATCCTGACGCTGCTGCGGGTTCGCTACTGGATGATAGCCAATATTCCCGTCAGCCTGCGCGTGGGTATTACCGCCGGTATCGGGCTGTTTATCGCCATGATGGGGCTGAAAAACGCCGGTATCATCGTGCCGAATCCCGATACGCTGGTGGCGGTGGGCAATCTGACCTCACACAGCGTGCTGCTGGGCGCGCTGGGCTTCTTTATTATCGCCATTCTGGCATCGCGTAATATCCACGCCGCCGTGCTGATCTCGATGGTGATCACCACCGCCATCGGCTGGATGCTGGGCGACGTGAAGTTTGTCGGCCTGTTCTCGGCCCCGCCCGCGATTACGTCGGTGGTCGGCCAGGTGGATATTAAAGGCGCGTTTAACATCGGTATGGCTGGGGTGATCTTCTCCTTTATGCTGGTCAATCTGTTCGACTCCTCCGGCACGCTGATCGGCGTCACCGACAAAGCGGGCCTGACCGACGAGACCGGCACCTTTCCGCGCATGCAGCAGGCGCTCTATGTCGACAGTATCAGTTCGGTGAGTGGTGCGCTGGCGGGTACCTCGTCAGTAACCGCCTATATTGAGAGCACCTCCGGCGTGGCGATCGGCGGTCGTACCGGCCTGATGGCGGTAGTGACCGGCCTGCTGTTCCTGCTGGTGATGTTCCTGTCACCGCTGGCGGCGATGGTGCCCGCCTACGCCGCCGCGGGCGCGCTGATCTATGTTGGGGTATTAATGACCGCCAGCCTGTCGCGCGTGCACTGGGATGACTTAACCGAAGCGGTGCCTGCTTTTGTTACCGCTGCGATGATGCCGTTCAGTTTCTCGATCACCGAAGGGATTGCGCTGGGTTTTATCGCTTACTGCGTGATGAAGCTGGGCACCGGACGCTGGCGTGAAATCAGCCCGTGCGTGGTGATTGTCGCCCTGCTGTTTGTGCTGAAGATTGTTTTTATCGACGCGCATTAATACAGAGCGCCGCAGCCCACCGGCTGCGGCGTTTTCAGACTTCAGGATGCGCGCTGCGTTCAGCGGGCAGGCTGGTCAGCCGCAGGGCGTGTGGCCCGACATCCGATTTCCCCATCTCCACTTCGCGTAGTGCGCGCCACTGTAGCGTATTGTCCATTTCCCACAGATGCAGACTCCGGGCGGCGGGCGAGAGCGCGCAGGACCAGACCAGCATCGGCTCCGCATCGCAGATCACCTGAATGTCGGGATTGAAGGATGAACGCAGCCGGCCTGCGCCCGGCAGCAGCCGCAGCGAATCCAGCCCCTGATCGCCCTCGCCTGTCAGCTTAAGGATGCTCTGGCGCAGCGTCCAGATTTGCGTCACCGCTTCGGCAAAATCCTGCTGGGCGTTGACCCAGGCAATTTCGCCGGAGGTTAACCCCTGAAGCAGCTGCTCCTGCGTCTGGCGGCTGCGCGCGCGTACAATCTCCATATCCAGCCCGGCACGCCCGCCCTCCTGCGCCAGCAGTACCCCCACCGTATTGCCCGCATAGGCGATACTGAAATCGGGCAGCTCGCGGTCGGCAAAGGCGGGTCGTCCATTCGCCTGGGTGATTAAACGCGGTAGTTCATTGATGCCATACACCCGCAGCATCAGCTGCGCCAGCAGGGTGCGCGCGGCAAGAAATCGTCCACGGCGTTTGTCAGCAAACTGCTGTGCCGTGTCAACGATAGTCTGGGGAATGCGCATATCGATAGCAGCGAAGCCGGGGTCGCCCGTCCACCGTACAAAATGACCAGCCATCTGTCGCTCCGTGAAAATGGTCAGATAATCATCAGGGGCATTGTAAGAATTTTCCTACCTCAATGCATCCGGCATCGCGCAGAATTTATCAAATTAGGAATAGGATGAGCATTCCGGGCAGGTTTACGGCGGCGGGCAAACGTTATTCCAGCAGCGTCATCCAGCACGGATCACGCAGGACGTGACCGGCCGCCGTAGCACGGCTGTCAGCGCGGTGTCATGCTGCTGTCGGGTTTGGATCGTGTTGCGGCGGAAGGCTTAGCAGCACACTGGTGCTTCCACTTTATCACTACGGAGAAACCTGATGAGCAGCATGAATAGATTCAAAGAACATCGTCTGGCCCGGGCGTGGTCGCAGGAACAACTGGCTGAAATGGCCGGACTGAGCACCCGCACCGTCCAGCGGATTGAGAATGGCGAGCGACCTGGGCTGGAAACATTAAGTGCGCTGGCTGCCGTATTTGAGATCGGCGTCGCCGATTTGATCGGACCGCAGAATGGTGAGGATCAGGCACTGGATCAGCGAATCGTCGAGGCGCGTCACAGAGTCGCCAGCGAAGCCGGTTTTTATCGTTCACTGATTACAGCGAGTGTGGTCTGCGCGCTCCTGTTTGCACTTAACCACTTTACCTCGCCAGACAACCGCTGGTCACTGTGGGTGATGGCAATCTGGGGCGCGCTGCTTTTTGTCCGGGCGATCCGGCTCTTTGTTTTTCATGGGCTGACGACACGCTGGCAGCAAAAGCGCCTGCAAAAAATGCTGCGCCGCTGAGATCTCCGCCCTTTCAGCAGTCAGGCGATGATCAATGCGCTTCTGCTAATTCGCGTCGCGAACCGCATCGCGACGCGGGCGCATCAGGCGAAACGGCTCGCCTGTTCGAAACTGAGGCGCGGCAGGCGCGGATGCAGTTTTGACGCGTCACCGTAGCCGAGGTTAATCAGCAGGTTAACCTGATACTGACCGTCCGGGAAAAAGGCTTCATTGACCTTCGCCGGATCAAAACCGGACATCGGGCCGGCATCCAGTCCCAGCGAGCGGGCAGCGAGGATCAGATAGCCCGCCTGGAGGCTGCTGTTGCGGAAAGCGGTCTCTTTCGCCGCTTCCGGGCTGCCGGTAAACCAGCTGCGGGCGTCGGCGTGCGGGAACAGCGCGGGCAGCTGCTCATAGAACTCGCGATCCCAGGCGACAATCACCGTGACCGGGGCGCTCATGGTTTTTTCCAGGTTACCGGAAGAGAGCGCTGGTTTCAGCTTCTCTTTGCCTTCCGCCGACGTCACAAACACAAAGCGCGCGGGCGAGCAGTTGGCCGAGGTCGGGCCGAGCGCCGTCAGGGCATAGAGCTGCTCCAGCAGGGCGTTATCGACCGGCTTATCCTGCCAGTAGCTGTGGGTGCGGGCGTGGTTAAACAGCGTGTCCAGTGCGGCGGTGTCGAGCGGTGTACTCATGCAACTCTCCTGTTTCAGGCGAAAGGTTCGCCCGATAATGACCATGAATAAGAATTCGCTGCCGGCCGGGGCGGGTGGAGGCGGCAGAAATACCGCCCGCCATCAGGTCGGCGCCTGGATCGTTATACTGCAATGCCGTGCCGCCGCAAAATAACATATCAGCAAGAATCAGCGCAGAGAGGGGAATAACAGAGGAGGTCGGGTGGCGGAAGAGCGGGCCCGACAGCGTAGCGCCATCGGACCCCGGCAGGCTATTTCCCGATACAGAAACTGGAGAAGATGCGACCCAGCAGATCGTCCGAGGTGAACTCACCGGTGATCTCGCTTAACGCCTGCTGGGCAAGGCGCAGCTCTTCAGCCAGCAACTCACCAGCCCAGGCACCCAGCAGCTGCGCTTTACCCTGAAGTAAGTGGGTGGCCGCTAACTCCAGCGCCTGCAAATGACGGCGGCGCGCCAGGAAGCCCCCCTCCATGTTGCCAGCAAATCCCATGCTCTGCTTCAGGTGCTCACGCAGCTCATCGACGCCCGCACTGGTGCGTGCCGAGAGGCGAATCAGTGAGTGGCCATTCACTTCGGTCAGGCCGGGCGCTTCACCGGTGACATCCGCTTTATTGCGCACCACGGTAATCGGCAGTTCCGGCGGCAGACGGGAGACAAAATCGGGCCAGAGCGCCGCCGCTTCAGTGGCATCGGTGGTGGTGCCATCGACCATAAACAGCACGCGGTCGGCCTGTTCAATCTCCTGCCAGGCGCGCTCAATCCCGATGCGCTCGACTTCGTCGCTGGCCTCACGCAGACCGGCGGTGTCGATGATATGCAGCGGCATACCATCGATGTGAATGTGCTCACGCAGCACGTCACGGGTAGTACCGGCAATGTCTGTGACGATAGCGGCGTCACGCCCCGCCAGCGCGTTCAGCAGGCTCGATTTACCGGCGTTAGGCCGACCCGCGATCACCACTTTCATCCCTTCACGCAGCAGGCTGCCCTGACGCGCTTCAGCGCGCACCGCATCCAGGTCACCGATCACCGCGTTAAGCTGCGCTTCGATTCTGCCATCAGAGAGGAAATCGATCTCCTCATCCGGGAAGTCGATAGCCGCTTCAACATAGATTCGCAGGTGAGTGAGTGCTTCCACAAGATTGTTGACGCGGGTGGAGAAAACCCCCTGAAGCGAGTTAACCGCCGAACGGGCCGCCTGCTCGGAGCTGGCATCAATCAGATCGGCAATCGCTTCGGCCTGAGCCAGATCGAGCTTGTCGTTGAGGAACGCGCGTTCGGAAAACTCACCGGGCTGGGCGATACGCACACCCGGCAGCGCCACAATGCGCTTCAGCAGCAGGTCGAGGATCACCGGGCCGCCGTGGCCCTGTAGCTCCAGCACATCTTCACCGGTAAAGGAGTTCGGGCCGGGAAACCACAGCGCGATGCCCTGATCCAGCACGCTGCCATCAACATCGGTGAACGGCAGATAGTCGGCGTAACGCGGTTTTGGCAGCTTGCCCAGCAGCTGGCGGGCGACCTCTGCCGCCTGTGCGCCAGAGACGCGCAGAATGCCGACGCCGCCACGACCGGGCGGCGTCGCCTGGGCAACAATAGTATCGCTGTGGCTCATAAATTTTCTCTCGCTACAAAAAACACAGGCGGTCGCTTTGACCGCCTGAGAATAGACTATTTTAACCGCGGAATCGCTCCCGCTTCAGATCGCTTACGCTTTCTTCTTGTCGCGGCTATGCAGACCACGTTTTTCCAGGCCGCGATAGATCAGCTGCTGCTGGAGAATGGTCACCAGGTTGCTGACGATGTAGTACAGCACCAGACCTGACGGGAACCACAGGAAGAACACGGTGAAAATCACCGGCATGTAAGTCATGATCTTCTGCTGCATCGGATCGGTCACGGTGGTCGGTGACATCTTCTGAATGAAGAACATGGTGATGCCCATCAGAATCGGCAGGATGTAGTACGGGTCCTGCGCTGACAGGTCATGGATCCACAGAATGAATGGCGCATGACGCAGTTCAACCGAGCCTGACAGCATGTAGTAGAGCGCCAGGAAGATAGGCATCTGAATCACCAGCGGCAGACAGCCACCCAGCGGATTCACCTTCTCAGCTTTATACAGCGCCATCATCTCCTGGCTCTGCTTCTGCTTGTCATCACCCAGACGCTCACGCATCGCCTGAATTTTCGGTTGCAGCATGCGCATCTTGGCCATCGAGGTGTACTGCGCTTTGGTCAGCGGGTACATGATGCCGCGCACGATGAAGGTGATGACGATAATGGAGAAGCCCCAGTTACCGATAAAGCTGTGGATAAATTTCAGCAGCTTGAACAGTGGCTGAGAGATAAACCACAACCAGCCGTAATCCACGGTCAGATCCAGGTGTGGCGCAATCGCGGCCATCTTGTCCTGAATTTCCGGGCCAACCCACAGGGTGGCACCCAGATCCTGCTGTGCGCCTGCGGCGATGGTCACCGGTGCAGATTTATAGCCAATCGCCGCCACGCCGTTACCCAGGTTATTGGTGTAAAGGGTGTTGGTGCCCTGAGTGCGCGGAACCCATGCGGTGGCAAAATATTGTTGCAGCATCGCGACCCAGCCGTTGCTGGTGGTGGCGTTCAGGTTCTCGTTATCGGCGATGGTGTCGAATTTATACTTCTCATATTTCGACTCGCTGGTGGAGTAGGCCGCGCCACGGAAGGTGTGCAGAGCAAAGTTGTTGCTGCCGGTATCACGATGCTTCGGCAGATCAATCGTCTGCTTCAGCTGGCCAAACAGCGACACTTCCAGCGGCTGCTGGGTGGTGTTGTTGACGTGATAATCGACGTTAACCGCATATTCGCCACGCTTGAAAATGAAGGTTTTGGTGTAAACCACACCATTTTCAGCGGTATAGGTCATCGGCACACGCAGTTCGGACTGGCCATCGGCCATCGCGAAGTGATCCTGGGTGGCGGTGAACAGCGGACGCGCGCCGTTGTTCGGGTTGTCCGGGCCGTTACGACCGGTTAAACCACTCTGTGCCTGATAAAGGAACGCTGGCGTCGTTTCAAGCAGCTGGAACGGCTGGTCGGAACCCAGTTTGTCCGGGAAAGTCAGCAGCTGTGCTTGTTCAACATCACCGCCTCGGGTGTTGATATTCAATGACAGGACATCAGTCTTAACGGTGATCGTCTGGCCCTGACCGCTGGCCGGTACACCCTGACTGGCGGCATCACCCGCTACGCTGTTAGTGTTTTGTGTGGTCTGCGTCTGCTGTGGCTGCGGAGCGTGGTCCGTCTGCCAGGCTTGCCAGATCATAAAAGACACGAACAGAAAAGCGATGAGAAAGAGATTGCGTTGCGAATCCATCGTTAATGTTCTCTGGTATCAAAGGTTTTTGGCGGCACAGGATCGTCACCACCCGGGTTCAAGGGGTGGCATTTTAATACGCGTTTTAATGTCAACCAACTGCCTTTTATCACGCCAAACCTGCGTAACGCCTCAATTCCGTAATGAGAGCAGGTCGGGTGAAACCGACAGTGTGGTCCCAGTAATGGACTGATACCGCGTTGATAAACACGTATCAGGACGATCAGGAGCCGCGCGCCAGGCGACAGTGACGACGCCATAATTTCTCCAACGCTTCCGCCAGCATACGGTTATCCAGATCGGCAACCCCCTTCTTCGCGACCACCACGAAGTCCATCGACGGCAGTTCATGTTGACGCAGACGAAAGCTTTCGCGGGTCAATCGCTTGATCCGGTTGCGTTCATGAGCGCGTTTCACATGTTTTTTAGCGACGGTGAGACCGATGCGGGGATGCCCCAGCGCGTTAAGGCGGCCGAGAATAGTAATTTGCGGCGTGCCAGCCCGTTGTGGCTGCTGGAAGACGAAAGTGAAATGAGTGGGAGTTAACAAACGTAACTCCCTGGGAAATGCGAGCTTACCCATCAGGGCTTGCTTTATTACTTAGAAACGGTCAGACGAGAACGGCCTTTAGCACGACGACGTGCCAGAACCTGACGACCATTTTTTGTAGCCATACGAGCACGGAAACCGTGTGAACGGTTGCGCTTCAGTACGGACGGTTGAAAAGTGCGTTTCATGGCGGTTTCTACCTAAACTTGAAAATTTTCACTGGGTGACGCGTTTCGGGCCAGTAAATCGACCGACGCCTCAATGTGTCTTTAATAAAGAGGCGGGATTGTAATAATTGTACAGTCCCGAGTCAATTTACTTCGCGTGTCACGGTACCTGAAAACCCGCATACAGCCCGCTGAGTCCGGCCATTGCGCTTAACGCCGCAACGCCGGGTGGAGGATTATACGGGCTCCGCACTAAAGCGCAAGGATCGCACAGGATCTTATTGCGATCGGATCCGGGGATCGTGGGGATAAAACGAGAGCTTGTCCGAAATTTTGACGCATTCAGCCAGATCCCTGCTGGTTTTTCCCGCAACTGGCGTAAACTTCTTTGCGCGCCTTTCGCCTGTGGATAAAAAGGATCAAAACTGTGTAGAAAGGGAGGATCTCTGCCTCGCTTTACGTTATGATCCGCCCCTCCGCTGACGATCCTCCGATGATTGCAGGACGGAAAACCGCTGATAGCGGTCGCAGGCGCTTTCTTACGTCTGTGTCAAAAATGAACGTTTCTTAGAGTAACGCCTACTATTCTTATCGAATTTGTACGAGTGGAGTCCGCCGTGTCACTTACGCTTTGGCAACAGTGTCTTGCCCGTTTGCAGGATGAGCTTCCTGCCACCGAATTCAGCATGTGGATCCGTCCGCTACAGGCTGAGTTAAACGACAATACGCTTGCCTTGTATGCTCCAAATCGCTTCGTACTCGACTGGGTCCGGGATAAATACCTCAACAGCATTAACGCACTACTGAACGAATTCTGCGGTCCGAATGTGCCCACGCTGCGCTTTGAAGTGGGAACGCGCCCGGTGCAGCAGACCGCGGCCGTCAGCCAGCCGGTGATGGCCAGCGTCAGCGCGCCTGCCGCGCCGGTGCAGAGTCATACCCGTCCGGCCCCGACGCAGATCGTGCGTCCCAGCTGGGACAATGTCCCGGCACCGGCCGATGTGACCTATCGCTCGAACGTGAATAACCGTCATAACTTCGATAACTTCGTCGAGGGTAAATCGAACCAGCTGGCGCGCGCGGCGGCACGCCAGGTGGCAGATAACCCCGGCGGCGCTTATAACCCGCTGTTTCTCTATGGCGGCACCGGCCTGGGTAAAACGCACCTGCTGCATGCGGTGGGCAACGGCATCATCGCCCGTAAACCCAATGCGAAAGTGGTTTACATGCACTCCGAGCGTTTTGTGCAGGATATGGTTAAGGCGTTGCAGAACAACGCGATCGAAGAGTTCAAACGCTACTACCGCTCAGTGGATGCCCTGCTGATCGATGACATTCAGTTTTTTGCCAATAAAGAGCGATCGCAGGAAGAGTTCTTCCACACCTTTAATGCCTTATTAGAGGGTAATCAGCAGATCATCCTCACCTCGGATCGTTATCCGAAAGAGATCAACGGGGTGGAAGATCGTCTTAAGTCCCGTTTCGGCTGGGGTTTAACGGTGGCGATCGAGCCGCCTGAGCTGGAAACGCGGGTGGCGATCCTGATGAAGAAAGCGGATGAGAATGACATCCGTCTGCCTGGCGAAGTCGCCTTCTTTATTGCCAAGCGTTTACGTTCTAACGTCCGTGAGCTGGAAGGCGCGCTGAATCGCGTGATCGCGAACGCCAACTTCACCGGCCGGGCGATCACTATCGACTTCGTGCGCGAAGCGCTGCGCGATCTGCTGGCGTTGCAGGAAAAGCTGGTCACTATCGATAATATTCAGAAGACCGTGGCTGAGTACTACAAGATTAAGGTGGCGGACCTGCTCTCCAAGCGCCGTTCGCGCTCGGTGGCGCGTCCGCGCCAGATGGCGATGGCGATGGCGAAAGAGTTGACGAACCATAGCCTGCCAGAAATCGGCGATGCTTTTGGGGGTCGCGACCACACCACGGTGCTTCATGCCTGCCGTAAGATTGAGCAGCTGCGTGAAGAGAGCCACGACATTAAAGAAGATTTCTCTAATCTCATCAGAACATTATCTTCCTGACGCTATGAAATTTATTGTTGAACGTGAGCAGTTGCTGAAGCCGCTGCAACAAGTGAGTGGTCCGCTAGGCGGTCGTCCCACGCTGCCGATCCTCGGAAACCTGCTGTTGCAGGTGACAGAAGGGTCGCTGCTGCTGACCGGGACCGATCTGGAAATGGAGATGGTCGCGCGCGTGGCGCTGACTCAGGCGCATGAGCCTGGCTCGACCACCGTTCCGGCGCGCAAATTCCTCGACATCTGTCGCGGCCTGCCGGATGGCGCGGAGATCACCCTGGCGCTGGAAGGCGATCGTATGCTGGTGCGTTCCGGCCGCAGCCGTTTTTCGCTGTCGACCCTGCCCGCCAGTGACTTCCCGAATCTCGACGACTGGCAGAGTGAAGTTGAGTTCACCCTGCCGCAGGCGACCCTGAAACGGCTGATTGAGGCGACCCAGTTCTCGATGGCGCATCAGGATGTGCGCTATTACCTCAACGGCATGATGTTTGAAACCGAAGGGGAAGAGCTGCGCACCGTGGCCACTGACGGTCACCGTCTGGCGGTCTGCTCGATGCCGATTGGTCAGGCGCTGCCGAGCCACTCGGTGATTGTGCCGCGCAAAGGGGTGATTGAACTGCTGCGTCTGCTGGATGGCGGCGATACTCCGCTTCAGGTGCAGATTGGCGGCAGTAATATCCGGGCGCACGTTGGCGACTACATCTTTACCTCTAAGCTGGTGGATGGTCGTTTCCCCGATTATCGCCGCGTATTGCCGAAGAATCCCGACAAAGTGCTGGAAGCGGGCTGCGATCTGCTTAAGCAGGCCTTTGCTCGCGCCGCTATCCTCTCTAACGAGAAGTTCCGCGGTGTTCGCCTCTATATCACCGAAAATCAGCTGAAGATCACCGCCAATAACCCGGAACAGGAAGAGGCGGAAGAGATGCTGGATGTCAGCTACAACGGCACGGAGCTGGAGATCGGCTTCAACGTCAGTTATGTGCTGGATGTGCTGAACGCGCTGAAGTGCGAAAACGTCCGTCTGCTGCTGACCGATTCGGTGTCGAGCGTGCAGATTGAGGATGTGGCGAGTCCCGCCGCGGCCTATGTTGTGATGCCCATGCGCTTGTAGGTGTTACATATCGGCCTGGCTTACTTGCTACGTTGTGCCCCGGCAGTGCTCGCCATCCTCACGTACTTCAGTACGCTCCGGTGGCTGTGCGCTGGCGGAGCGCAACGTAGCTGCGACGCCGACGGCCTGGTTTGGTGCAGGTAAGTGCTGGATTGTTATAAGGCAAAACCCATTTCATCCCGATCACTACCCTTCACGCTGGATTGATTCATGGCTTTAACCCGCCTTCTTATCAAAGATTTTCGTAATATTGAGCAGGCTGACCTTGAGTTGGCGCCGGGCTTCAATTTCCTGGTGGGCGCGAACGGCAGCGGTAAAACCAGCGTTTTAGAGGCGATCCATACCCTGGGTCATGGGCGCTCGTTTCGCAGTTTGCAGGCGGGCCGCGTGATCCGTCACGATGAGACGGCGTTTGTTTTACATGGTCGTCTGGATGGCAAAGAGCGGGAAATTTCCGTCGGGCTGACCAAAAACCGGGCCGGTGACAGCAAAGTGCGTATTGATGGCAGCGATGGCCACAAAGTCGCGGAGCTGGCGCAGCTGCTGCCGATGCAGCTGATCACCCCGGAAGGCTTTACCCTGCTCAACGGCGGCCCCAAATATCGCAGAGCCTATGTCGACTGGGGCTGTTTCCATAACACACCCGGCTTCTTCAACGCCTGGAACAACATGCGTCGCCTGCTGAAACAGCGCAACGCCGCGCTGCGTCAGGTGTCGCGTTACAGCCAGATTCGTCCCTGGGATCAGGAGCTGGTGCCGCTGGCGGAACAGATCAGCCAGTGGCGCGCGGAATACAGTGCGGCGATTTCGGCGGAGATCACCGCCACCTGCGGCCAGTTCCTGCCGGAGTTTGAACTGCGCTTCTCTTTCCAGCGCGGCTGGGACAAAGAGAGCGACTACAGCGAACTGCTGGAACGCAACTTCGAGCGCGATCGCGCGCTGACCTATACCGCCAGCGGTCCCCATAAAGCCGATTTTCGTATTCGCGCCGAAGGGACGCCGGTGGAAGATTTACTCTCACGCGGGCAGTTAAAACTGCTGATGTGTGCATTGCGTCTGGCACAGGGCGAGTTCCTGACAAGCCAGAGCGGACGCCGCTGTATTTACCTCATTGATGACTTTGCTTCTGAGCTGGATGAAAGCCGTCGGCGACTGCTGGCGGAACGGTTAAAAGCCACTAAAGCTCAGGTGTTTGTCAGCGCGATTTCTGCCGGGCATGTTATCGACATGACCGACGAAAAGGGCAAGATGTTCCGCGTGGAACAGGGTAAAATAGCGGTTCAACCTGAAGATTAAAATGAGCGAGAAACGTTGATGTCGAATTCTTATGACTCCTCAAGTATCAAAGTTCTTAAGGGACTTGATGCGGTACGCAAACGCCCGGGCATGTATATCGGCGATACGGATGACGGCACCGGTCTGCATCACATGGTATTCGAGGTCGTGGATAACGCAATCGACGAAGCGCTCGCTGGTCACTGTAGTGACATCGTGGTCACCATCCATGCGGATAACTCCGTTTCAGTGCAGGATGATGGACGCGGCATCCCTACCGGCATTCACGAAGAAGAGGGTGTCTCTGCCGCTGAAGTGATCATGACCGTGCTGCATGCGGGCGGTAAGTTCGACGATAACTCCTATAAAGTCTCCGGCGGCCTGCACGGCGTGGGCGTCTCGGTGGTTAACGCCCTGTCGCAGAAGCTGGAGCTGACCATTCGTCGCGAAGGCAAAGTCCATCAGCAGATCTATCAGCACGGTGTGCCACAGGCACCGCTGGCGGTGTCGGGTGAAACCGAAACCACCGGTACCCGCGTGCGCTTCTGGCCGAGCTACGAAACCTTTACCAACGTCATTGAGTTTGAGTATGACATTCTGGCGAAACGCCTGCGTGAACTCTCCTTCCTGAACTCGGGCGTCTCGATCCGTCTGGAAGATAAACGCGACGGTAAATCGGACCA
Organism: Pantoea sp. C2G6; assembly: GCF_051336815.1. Taxonomy (NCBI): domain Bacteria; kingdom Pseudomonadati; phylum Pseudomonadota; class Gammaproteobacteria; order Enterobacterales; family Erwiniaceae; genus Pantoea; species Pantoea sp. C2G6. Next base: position 79,347 of record NZ_JBGMNJ010000014.1, on the reverse strand, counting down.
CTTCCACTACGAAGGGGGCATCAAGGCGTTCGTTGAGTATCTCAACAAGAACAAAACCCCTATCCACCCGACCGTGTTCTATTTCTCTACCGAGAAAGATGGCATTGGTGTGGAAGTGGCGTTGCAGTGGAATGATGGCTTCCAGGAGAACATCTACTGCTTTACCAACAACATTCCACAGCGTGACGGCGGTACTCATCTCGCCGGTTTCCGTGCGGCGATGACCCGTACCCTGAATGCCTATATGGACAAAGAGGGTTACAGCAAGAAAGCCAAAGTCAGCGCCACCGGTGATGATGCGCGTGAAGGGCTGATCGCTGTCGTGTCGGTGAAAGTCCCGGATCCAAAATTCTCCTCGCAGACCAAAGATAAGCTGGTCTCTTCTGAGGTGAAATCGGCGGTTGAACAGCAGATGAATGAGCTGCTGGCGGAGTACCTGCTGGAAAATCCATCCGACGCCAAAATCGTGGTCGGCAAAATCATCGACGCCGCGCGCGCCCGTGAAGCGGCCCGTCGCGCCCGTGAGATGACCCGCCGTAAAGGCGCGCTGGATCTGGCCGGTCTGCCAGGCAAACTGGCGGATTGCCAGGAGCGCGACCCGGCGCTCTCTGAAATCTACCTGGTGGAGGGTGACTCCGCAGGCGGCTCGGCCAAACAGGGCCGTAACCGTAAAAACCAGGCGATTCTGCCGCTGAAAGGTAAGATCCTCAACGTTGAGAAAGCGCGTTTCGACAAGATGCTCGCCTCACAGGAAGTCGCCACGCTGATCACCGCGCTGGGCTGCGGTATTGGTCGCGATGAGTACAACCCGGACAAGCTGCGCTATCACAGCATCATCATCATGACCGATGCCGACGTCGATGGTTCGCACATCCGTACGCTGCTGCTGACCTTCTTCTATCGTCAGATGCCTGAAATCGTTGAGCGCGGCCATGTCTATATCGCCCAGCCGCCGCTCTACAAAGTGAAGAAAGGCAAGCAGGAGCAGTACATCAAAGATGATGAAGCGATGGATCAGTATCAGATCGCTATCGCCCTTGATGGTGCGACGCTGCACACCAATGCCAGCGCCCCGGCGCTGGGCGGTGAGCCGCTGGAGACGCTGGTCTCTGACTTCAACAGCACTCAGAAGATGATCAAGCGTATGGAGCGCCGTTATCCGCTGGCCCTGCTGCGCGCGCTGATCTATCACGACACGCTGAGCGACCTGAGCGATAAAGAGGCGGTCACCGACTGGCTGAACCGGCTGGTGGCTTATCTCACCGAACGCGAAGCGCACGGCAGCACCTGGCTGGCGCAGGTGCGTGAAAACAGCGAACTGAACCTGTTTGAACCGGTGCTGCGCGTCCGTACCCACGGCGTGGATACCGACTATCCGCTGGATGCTGAGTTCATTCAGGGGCCGGAGTACCGCAAAATCTGCGGCCTCGGCGGTAAACTGCGCGGCCTGCTGGAAGAGGATGCTTACATCGAACGTGGCGAGCGCCGTCAGCCGGTGGCCAGTTTCGAACAGGCGATTGAGTGGCTGGTGAAAGAGTCGCGTCGTGGCCTCTCTGTCCAGCGCTACAAAGGTCTGGGCGAGATGAACCCGGAACAGCTGTGGGAAACTACCATGGACCCCGACAGCCGTCGTATGCTGCGCGTGACCATTAAAGATGCGATTGCCGCTGACCAGCTGTTCACCACCCTGATGGGCGATGCGGTTGAACCGCGCCGCGCCTTCATCGAAGAGAACGCGCTGAAAGCCGCCAACATCGATATTTAATCGGTCGCTGACGCAACAGGCCATCACCCCGGTGATGGCCTTTTTTTTGGCTGAAAACGGCATAGCGGCCCGACCCGCCACGCCTGCCGCTGTGCTGCGATCCCGATCACGTTTTAACCTGTTCAGCTCCCTTACTCTTGCCTCTCTTTGCGCCGCTGCGGCGCACTATTCCGCACAGGGAGTTACACGATGATTATTTGCGATCGCCAGGACTGGTACAGAGAACGTCACGCCTTTCATCCGGTGGTTGATCAGGCGATAAGCTGGATTGCCGGCACCGATTTCAGCCAGCTGGCCACCGGGAAATATGCCATTCTGCCGGAAGATAAAATGTTCTGCCTGGTGCAGGAGATGATGACCGAACCGGCCAGCGCGCGTCGGGCGGAGTCTCATTTTAACTATATCGACATTCAGTATCTGCTGGCGGGCAGCGAGAATATCGGCGTCGCCCGCGCCCATCCCGATCATCAGATTACGGAAGATTTCGCGCAGGAACGCGACGTGGTTTTTTATCAGCAGGTACTGAACGAGTCGGTGATCACCCTGACGCCCGGTATGTTTGCGCTGTTTTTCCCCTATGACATTCATCGTCCCTGCTGCGCGCCTGGCGAACCCGCCACTATCCGAAAAGCGGTGATTAAAATCCACCGCGATCTCTTTACTGGCTGAGTTCGCACGGTCAGCCTGCGGTCCTCGCCTGCTATGAAACTGGTCAATCTGCGCGGAATCGCGCTAGCATTGACCAAAACCCAGACGCAACGAGGACTCTATGGCTATTAAATTGATCGCTATCGACATGGATGGCACCCTGCTCAACCCGCAACATGAGATCACGCCGGGGGTGAAATCCGCACTGGATCGCGCCCGCCAGCAAGGTGTGTCGATTGTCCTGACCACCGGCCGGCCGTTTGTCGGCATCCAGCGCTATCTGATGGAACTGGATATGCAGACGCCGGGGCAGTACGCGATCAGCAACAACGGTGCGCTGGTTCATCAGGCTGAAGATGGCGAATGCGTGGCGGAAGTGACGCTGACGTTTGACGACTATCTCTACATCGAGAAGCTGGCGCGTGAGCTTGGCGTGCACTTTCAGGCGTTCGACAAATCTCATCTCTACACCCCCAACAAAGACATCAGTGAATTCACCATCCATGAAGCGAGCCTGACCGGTATTCCGGTGCGCTATCGCGCCGTGGAGGAGATGGATCGCGCCATGCGCTTCCCGAAACTGATGATGATCGATCGTCCGGCACTGCTCGACGCGGCGATTGCCCGGCTGCCAGCCCACGCTCAGCAGACCTACACCATCCTGAAGAGCGCGCCCTACTACCTCGAAATTCTCGATCGCCGGGTCAATAAAGGCCAGGGCGTCAGAATGCTGGCGGAGAAACTCGGTCTGAAGCAGGAAGAGGTGATGGCGATTGGCGATCAGGAGAACGATCTGGCGATGATTGAATATGCCGGAACGGGCGTGGCGATGGGTAATGCCATTGATTCAGTGAAGAAAATTGCGCAGTTCATCACCAAAACCAATATGGAAGATGGCGTCGCCCATGCCATCGAAGAGTTAGTGCTGTAACCCACCTTATCCCGGATGGCGTCTCGCCATCCGCTTTTCCCGCCGCTTTCCCCTTCCGCACCCGTCAGGGCGGATTGCTGTTTTTGTGATCTGTATTGTAGTACAACTTTATCAAACGGTACTACAATGCGCGCAGAGGTTGAGACAGACTGTAGGAGTGACCCGCGCGACGCAGTAATCTGATGGCTCGTGGCTTCTCACTGAATGGATCATCATGACGCAACAGCAAATCAGCAAAACAGAACGCATCATCCAGACGCTGGGTGAAGAGATTGTGGCCGGACACTTTGTGCCGGGAGCGGCACTGCCGGCCGAAGCCGATCTCTGCGATCGCTTCTCCACTTCACGCAATATCATTCGCGAAGTTTTCCGGGCGCTGATGGCAAAAAGGCTGGTGGAGGTGAAGCGCTACCGTGGCGCGTTCGTCACCGCCCGCAATCAGTGGAACTACCTCGACAGCGACGTACTGCAATGGGCGCTGACGCACGATCAGGACCCGCGCCTGATTGCCGCCATGAACGAGGTCCGTGTGCTGGTTGAACCGCAGATTGCCCGCTGGTCAGCAGCGCGCGCCACCTCCAACGACCTGGCCGCCATCGAACAGTCTTACAACGATATGGTGGCGCACCAGGCCGATCGTGAACGGTTTAACGAGGCGGATATTCGCTATCACGAAGCGGTGCTGGCCTCGGTCCACAATCCGGTGCTTCAGCAGCTCAACGTGGCGATCAGCCAGCTGCAAAAGGCGGTTTTCACCCGCACCTATATGCCGGATCAGGACAACATGCCACGCACCCTGGCCGAGCATAAAGCGTTGTTTGACGCCATTCGCCATCAGGATGGTGATGCCGCCGGGCTGGCCGCCGAGGCGATGATCGCCAGCTCAACCGCCCGACTCAAGGAGATACTGTGAGCAGCTATATAGCCATTGACTGGGGCTCTACCAATCTGCGCGCCTGGCATTATGAAGAGGGGAAGTGTGTCGATCAGCGCCGCTCTGAAGCGGGCGTGACGCGCCTGGCCGGACGCCGCCCTGAAGAAGTCTTTGCCGACATTACCGCAGGCTGGCCCGCAGACCGCGTGCCGGTGATCATGGCGGGCATGGTCGGCAGCAACGCGGGCTGGCAGCCGGTGCCCTATCTGAGCTGTCCGGTGGCGCTGGACCAGCTCGCCAGCCACCTGACGCGCGTCGCGGATAAAGCGTGGATCGTGCCGGGACTGAGCGTTGAACGGCAAGATAACTACAACGTGATGCGCGGTGAAGAGACGCAGCTGCTGGGTGCCACCACGCTGCATACCGCCCCGCTCTATGTGATGCCCGGCACCCATGCTAAATGGGTCGACGTTGAGGGGTCACAGGTCCGCGATTTTCGCACCGTGATGACCGGCGAACTGCATCATCTGCTGCTGCATCATTCGCTGATCGGCACCGGCCTGCCTGAGCAGGAAGCGGACAGCGCGGCGTTTCAGGCGGGTCTTGAGCGCGGTGCGCAGGATACTTCGATAGTGTCGCGGCTGTTTGAAGTGCGCGCGGCCCACCTGCTCGGCGCGTGCGATCGCCGCCACGTCAGCGAGTTTCTCTCCGGGTTACTGATTGGTCATGAGGTGGCGCTGATGACGCGGCAGCTCACGCCAGACACCCGTCAGCCGGTGGTGATCATCGCCGGTGAGACGCTGGCCCGCCGCTATCAGCAGGCGTTGCAGCTCATCGGTCTGGAATCTGTCACGCTGGAGGGCGATCGGGCCTTTCAGCATGGAATAAGGAGTATCGCCAATGTCCTGGCAAACTGATTTACCGTTGATCGCCATTCTGCGCGGCATCACCCCGGCGGAGGTGGAGGCACATGTCGGTACGCTCATCGAGGCCGGTTTTGACGCCATCGAAATCCCGCTTAACTCACCGGACTGGGCTGCCAGCATCGCCGCCACGGTGAAAACTTTTGGTGACCGGGCGCTGATTGGCGCGGGGACGGTGCTGCATCCTGAGCAGGTCGATCAGCTGGCGGCGCTGAACAGCAAACTGGTGGTGACGCCCAATACCGACCCGGCGGTGATCCGTCAGGCGGTGGCTCACGGCATGACGGTTGCTGCCGGTTGCGCCACCGCCACTGAAGCCTTTACCGCGCTCGCGGCGGGCGCGCAGGCGCTGAAAATCTTCCCCTCTTCGGCCTTTGGGCCCGGTTACATCAAAGCGCTGAAGGCGGTACTGCCACCGGCTATCCCGGTGTTTGCCGTGGGCGGCGTCACGCCGGAAAACCTGCATGAATTTCTGGCTGCGGGCTGCGTCGGAGCCGGACTGGGCAGCGATCTCTATCGCGCTGGTCAGCCGCTGTCGCGCACCACTGAACAGGCCCGTGCTTTTATTGCTGCTTATAAGGACGCTGTACGATGAAAATTACCAGACTGACCACCTACCGTTTACCGCCGCGCTGGATGTTCCTGAAGATTGAAACCGACGAAGGGATCATCGGCTGGGGCGAACCGGTGATTGAAGGACGGGCGCGTAGCGTCGAAGCGGCGGTGCATGAGCTGTCGGAGTATCTGATTGGTCAGGACCCGGCGCGCATCAATGATTTATGGCAGGTGATGTATCGCGGCGGCTTCTACCGCGGCGGTCCGATTCTGATGAGCGCCATCGCCGGCATCGACCAGGCGCTGTGGGACATCAAAGGCAAGGCGCTGGGCGTGCCGGTGTATCAGCTGCTGGGCGGCCTGGTGCGCGATCGCATCAAAGCCTACAGCTGGGTCGGCGGCGATCGCCCGGCTGACGTGATCACTGGCATCACCAAACTGCGCACCATCGGTTTTGATACCTTCAAACTCAACGGCTGCGAAGAGATGGGCATCATCGACAGCGCCCTGAAAGTCGACGCGGCGGTCAATACCGTGGCGCAAATCCGCGAAGCCTTTGGTAAAGAGATCGAATTTGGCCTGGATTTTCACGGCCGCGTCAGCGCCCCGATGGCAAAAGTGCTGATCAAAGAGCTGGAACCCTATCGCCCGCTGTTTATCGAAGAGCCGGTGCTGGCTGAGCAGGCGGAATATTATCCCCGCCTGGCCGCGCAGACCCACATTCCGATCGCCGCCGGTGAGCGCATGTTTTCGCGCTTTGAGTTCAAGCGCGTGCTGGAAGCGGGCGGTCTGGCGATTCTGCAACCCGATCTCTCCCATGCGGGCGGCATCACCGAGTGCTACAAAATCGCCGCGATGGCCGAATCTTATGATGTGGCGCTGGCTCCGCACTGCCCGCTGGGTCCGATTGCGCTGGCGGCCTGCCTGCATGTCGACTTCGTTTCGCGCAATGCGGTGTTCCAGGAGCAGAGCATGGGCATTCACTATAATCAGGGCGCGGAGCTGCTCGATTATGTGCTGAATAAAGATGATTTTAAAATGGATGATGGCCATTTCTATCCCCTGAATAAACCGGGACTGGGGGTGGAAATTAATGAAGCCTTAGTGATTGAGCGCAGTAAAAATGCACCCGACTGGCGTAATCCATTATGGCGTTCGGCGGATGGCGCCGTCGCAGAGTGGTAACCGTTCCAGCCAAATAAAATAAAAAAATCCTGTAAAGGATGTGCCGGTAAATAAGGCGCAGGGTTCCCCGCACGCCTGCGTCAGCCGGATCATAAATAACACGCTTATCTCCTGCCTCAGCGCGCCCTGCCGGCGCCTGCGGTTTTCTGCGCGCCAGATCCGTGGTGAAAGGCGGTCTGGCGCCGATCCGATACCCTACAAAGCACGTAATTATCGTTACGTGAAGATGGAGAAACACCATGGATCTCTCAGCAACACAGGCTAAACCGACCCGCCGCCGTTATTTAACCCTGGCGATGATCTTTATTACCGTGGTGATCTGTTATGTTGACCGCGCTAATTTAGCCGTCGCCTCCGCCCATATTCAGCAGGAGTTTGGGATCACCAAAGCGCAAATGGGTTATGTCTTTTCCGCCTTTGCCTGGTTATATACCCTATGCCAGATCCCGGGCGGCTGGTTTCTCGATCGCGTCGGTTCACGCTTAACCTATTTTATTGCGATTTTCGGCTGGTCGGTGGCGACCCTGTTGCAGGGATTTGCCAGCGGCTTGCTCTCCCTGATCGGTCTGCGCGCCATCACCGGTATTTTCGAAGCCCCCGCCTTTCCGACCAATAACCGGCTGGTCACCAGCTGGTTCCCGGAGCAGGAGCGCGCCTCGGCCGTGGGCTTCTATACCTCCGGCCAGTTCGTCGGCCTCGCCTTTCTGACGCCGCTGCTGATCTGGATCCAGGAGCTGCTCAGCTGGCACTGGGTCTTTATCATCACCGGCGCAATCGGCATCGTCTGGTCATTCATCTGGATTAAGGTTTATCAGGCACCCAGTAAAAGCAAAGGGATCAATCAGGCTGAACTGAGCTATATCCGCGAAGGTGGCGCAATGGTGGAAGGCGATGCGCCGGTGGCGAAGAAAGATCGGGTGCGTTTAACCGCCGCCGACTGGAAGCTGGTGTTTCATCGCAAGCTGTGCGGCGTCTACCTCGGTCAGTTTGCCGTGACCTCCACGCTCTGGTTCTTCCTGACCTGGTTCCCCAACTATCTGACCCAGGAGAAGCACATTGCCGCGCTGACGGCGGGCTTTATGACCACCGTGCCTTTCCTCGCCGCTTTTGTCGGGGTGATCCTCTCCGGCATCGTGGCGGACCGCCTGGTGCGCAGCGGCCGTTCGCTGGGATTCGCCCGTAAAACCCCGATTATCTGCGGCCTGCTGATCTCAACCTGCATCATGGGTGCCAACTACACCAACGATCCGCTGTGGATTATGGTGCTGATGGGGCTGGCCTTTTTTGGTAACGGCTTCGCGTCGATCACCTGGTCGCTGGTCTCTTCGCTGGCACCGGTGCGGCTGATCGGGCTGACCGGCGGGGTGTTCAACTTCGTTGGCGGATTAGGCGGCATCACCGTGCCGCTGGTGGTTGGCTATCTGGCACAGGATTACGGCTTTGCCCCGGCGCTGATCTATATCTCCGTGGTCGCCCTGCTGGGTGCCATCTCCTATATCCTGCTGGTCGGTGATGTGAAGCGCGTCGGTTAATCTTCTGCAACCGCAGTCATCTTATCCGGGCCTTTCCGGCCCGGCTCTCTGAATCCGGCAAAAAAGCTGCACCGCCAAAAAGAATCGCGTAATTTGTCGGGCAACGTTTCTTCGCCGGGTTTCATCATGTCAGAAAAACAGATCACCTTTGCTGCCCGTCAGCATCAGCTCACCAATATCAATGTCTGGACCGCCGACAGTCAGTGGCTGGCGTTTGACGTGCGGCCATCGGGTGCCTCGTTTACCAGCCAGACCATTGAGCGGGTTAACGTGACGACCGGTGAGGTGGAGGTGCTCTATCAGGCCCGGCACGGCGCGCATGTCGGAGTGGTAACGGTCAGTCCTGACCTGCCGCCGCGCTACGTCTGTATTCATGGCCCGGAACATCCCGATGCGGAGTGGCAGTATGACTTTCACCACCGGCGCGGCGTCATTATTGAGAACGGCACGGCGACCAATCTGGACGCCTGCGATATTACCCCGCCCTTTACGCCGGGTGCGCTGCGCGGCGGCTCGCATGTGCATGTCTTCAGCCCGGATGGATCGCGTCTCAGCTTTACCTACAACGATCATGTGATGCATGAGTGGGATCGCACGCAGGACCTGCGCAATGTCGGGGTCGCGGTGCCGCTCGGTGCCGTGACCCCGCTGAAACAGCATCCGCGCGAATATGACGGCAGCTATTTCTGCGTCCTGGTAAGCCAGACTCATGCGCAGCCGGTGCCCGGCAGTGACCAGATTAATCGGGCTTATGAAGAGTGCTGGGTCGGCGATCGCGGCTATCAGAAAGCGGATGGCCGCTGGCAGCGCTGGGCCATCGCCTTTATTGGCGACACGCTGACGGCGCAGGGTGAGAAACGCCCTGAAGTCTTTATTGTCGATCTGCCGGACGCGCTGGCGGATTACGCCCGCGCGGGAGACGCGCCGCTGGAGGGCAGCAGCCAGCAGCTCCCTGCGCCACCGACCGGCGTGCAGCAGCGTCGTCTGACGGTGAGCCGGGGCGTGGCGCTGCAACCGCGCCACTGGCTGCGCGCAGCCCCCGATGGCAGCCTGATTGCGTTTCTGATGGCGGATGAGCGGCAGGTGATCCAGCTGTGGGGAGTGTCGCCCAATGGCGGTGAGCCGCGTCAGATCACCCACCTGAACCACAGCATTCAGTCCGCCTTCAGCTGGCATCCCGACGGTCACGCCATCGCCTTTGTCTGCGATAACAGCGTAATGCGTTGTAACGTCGAAAGCGGTGCCTGTCAGCGGCTGACAGAGCGGACAGCGGCGGCACCGTCAGGCGATGCCGTGGTCTGGTCGCCCGACGGCACGCAGATTGCCTGTATGCGCGAGGTCAACGGCTGGCGGCAGCTCTTTACGGTTGCGGCTGAGACGAGGGCTGATTCACCGGAAACGGCTGCGCCTGCGCCAGATGTTCCTGGGTATGCGCCAGCTTCTCGCTCCTGAGAATACGTTCACGCGGGGAGTCGAGCGATTTGTCACTGTCGCTGCGATAGTAGTCCCACGGCAGCAGCAGCGTATCGAGCACGGCAGAGAAAGGAAGATCGATTAATGCCAGCGGCTTCAGCGCCCAGCTGGTGTCATCATCAACCAGCAGATCGGCACTGGCGCGGGTGCCGGGATAGTAACCCTGGCTCGCACCGGTGTGAGACATCACGCTGGAACAACCGGTGGTCACAACCGAGCAGCAAAGGATCCCAGCCAGAGGTAAGGTCTTCATCAATTTCATCATCATCATCCCTTCAGCCACGGCAGAAACCGGACTGAGTTGATATACCAGACAACGTCGACGCTCTGTGGCGAAGTCCGTGCAGCTCTGGCAAAAGTAGTCCTGAGTGTATGTCATTTCCGCAATCTGGTGAAAAATATTACATTTCACCCTCTTGAAAATTGTCGTCTGGCACCCATTTTTAGAGTACGGACGCACTCACCGTTGCCGCAAGGAACCCTGAGCTGCCCGTTCAACCTGTCCAACGGTGGAAGGTTGCCAAAACTTGCTGAAATTCAGGAGTCTTAGTATGCGTAATTTTGATCTCACCCCACTTTACCGCTCTGCTATCGGTTTTGATCGCCTGTTTAACCTGCTCGAATCGAACCAGAATCAGAGCAACGGCGGTTATCCTCCCTACAACGTCGAACTGGTCGATGAAAACCACTATCGCATCACTATCGCGGTAGCCGGTTTCGCTCAGAACGAATTGGATATTACCGCCCACGATAACGTGCTGATCGTGCGGGGTGCGCATCCCGAGGAGCAGACCGAGCGCAAATATCTCTATCAGGGTATCGCCGAGCGCAATTTCGAACGTAAGTTCCAGCTGGCCGATCACATTGTGGTGCGCGATGCGCGTCTCGAAAATGGCCTGCTGAGCATCGATCTTGAACGTCTGGTGCCGGAAGAAGCAAAACCACGCCGTATTGAGATTCTGAAGTAACCATGAAAAACGCCGCGTCAGCGGCGTTTTTTTTATCCTGCGCAGGCTCAGGGACTGTAAAGACGCAAAAGCACCCTCCACCTTTACGGCTGGGTTCGCATCGCTAAACGCTGCCCCAGCACCCCGCCAAACACATTCACCAGCAGGCCAACAATAATCACTGTCGCGCCCAGCATCTGCTGCCCGGAGAGATGCTCATCCAGCACCAGCGCCGCGGTGATAATCCCGACTACCGGCACCAGCAGCGTCAGTGGCGCGACGCGCCAGGTTTCGTAGCGACTCAGTAAATTGCCCCAGATGGCGTAGCCGATAATGGTGGCGACAAACGCCAGATAGAACAGCGCCAGCACCGTCTGTACGCCAATATTCCGCAGACTGTGAACAATGGCGGCTTCACCATCGAAGATCCACGAACAGGCGAAGAATGGCAGCACCGGTACCAGTGCGCTCCACACCACCAGCGACATGATCGGCACCTTGCGGTTGCGCATAATAATCTTATTAGTGATGTTACCCATCCCCCAGGAGAGCGCCGCCGCCAGCGTCAGCATCATCGTCGTCAGGGTGATACCCGCCGTGGTCTGACCCGCCATCCCCGCCGTCGCCAGCATAAACATCCCCAGCGTGGCGATAATAATTCCGGCGATGTGATTCCAGCGCAGCTTCTCCGCCAGCAGCAGCGCACCCAGCAACAGCGTAAAGAACGCCTGCGCCTGGAGCACCAGTGACGCCAGCCCAGCGGGCATCCCGAGCTGGATCGCCAGAAACAGAAACGCGAACTGACCAAAACTGATGGTCATGCCATATACCACCAGCCAGCGCAGCGGGATCGGCGGGCGACGCACAAAGAAAATGGCGGGGAAAACCACCAGGGTGAAGCGCAATCCGGCCAGCAAAAAGGGAGGCATTCCCTGCAACCCCAGCTTGATCACCACAAAATTGACGCCCCAGGCCAGCACCACGCACAACGCTAACAGCATATCTTTAACCGACATCTGATACTCCTCATCCCGCCGTCAGGCGGTGATCGCTAACGGGTTAGCGATGTCTGCACAGCACTCTTCACCCACAATGCGAAAATAGTCGTCAATCGCCAGCGCGATCGACTTCTCCAGCTCACCCGCGTTAAACCATAAGGTGCCCACCTGTTGCAGCCGCGTATCGACCCGCAGCGCCAGCCGGTCATCAAAACTAAATGGCGGCACCGCGCCCATTACACAGCCGGTCAGCGCCTGCGCCAGCTCCGGGGCGGCGAAAGAGGATTTTTTCCCGCCGATGGCGCGCGCCGCGTTTTTAAAATTGATGCGGCAGTCACCGGGAACAATCGCCAGCAGCTGACGCGGCGGCGCGCCGTCCGGCATCGTCACCTCAAGCACCATCGCTTTGGCCGCCTGGCCCAGCGCATTACCGCGGATCTGACTGATCTGCTCCGTCTGCCCGACCGCTTCATGTTCTACCACGCGGTAGCTGGCCTGATGCTGATCCAGCAGCGCCGTAATTTTTTCAAACGTTGTCATTCCTCTCTCCTTGTCTGGCCCGGCCCGGATTAGCTCCAGGCGATAGCGTGCTTCATCTTTTTATCGGTCAGCCCGAAAAAGAAGCCCATGGTGATGCGGGTATCGCCTTCAACCCGGTCGATCTCGTGATAAAAGGCGGGATTGAACAGGTAAATATCGCCGCGGCGCGGGGAAAACTCACAGGTCTCGCTGTTCTCCACCACTCCGCGGCGATAGCCCAGCTCCCCGGCGGTTTTGAACTGCTCATCCACCGGTGACCACTTTTTGTTGTAGATGCGCAGCGCCCCGCCCGCGTTGCACTCTTGCAGGCAGACCACACAGCTGAGCTGATGCAGGATCTGCGTTACCACCAGCTGGCTCTCTGCGGCGTCACGCACGATGTTGTCGTTATGCAGCGGATTCGCGACGCCATCGGCATGAAAGCGCACGATAGAGCCGGCGTAGTCGCCGCGGCCCGGTTCATGCGCGATGCGCAGGCTCTCCAGCCGCAGGGCATGCTGCACCCAGCCGTAAATCTGTTCACGCAGGGCGTTCAGCGACGGCGGCAGCGACGGCTGAATATCGCGCAGCTCGGTGAAGTAGTTATCGGGCGCGGCGGTGTGACGCGCCAGATAGGGGCCGAGCGTGGTCAGCGCGCCATTGGGGTAGTGGGAAACACGGATCTTTTCCCGACAGCATTGCAGATCCGCGACCACCGCTTCCCGCACCTCCGGCGTCAGGAAATTGCGCAGCACCAGCAGCGGCACGCGGGCGGTAACGATGTCATCCAGCCAGGTCGACTCCACAAACATGTTGGGATTAATCACGCGGAACTGATTGAAAATAGCCATGTTTATCACTCCCTAAACGGTATTTCATAGAGTTCATGATTGTTCATCCGCCGCCAGCCGCCGGTGCTGCCGGGTATGGACACGGGCTCAGAGGCGATCAGCGTACAGGCCGCCTGTTGCTGAAAATGCATCGTGAAATAGTCGGGCCATGGGGTATCGTGCGGATACCACTGCCACGCCCAGGCTTTGTCCCGGGTGACGAAAATGGCGTTGCCCGCGCTGCCGCCCGGCTCAACCTGCGCCATTTTTGCGCGCAGATAGTCGCGGGTAAAATCGGCGGGGGTGGTCTGATCCACCAGATAACGCAGATACTCCTCCGAGTCGAAGCGTGACTCCGCCAGGCCGAGCTGACGATAGATGGTCGGCAGAAAGCCGTTGTGCATCATGTACCACTGATGGCCTGCGCTGTTGCGCCACAGCGGATGGGAAAACTCCAGTCCCTGATTCCTGCTCAGCGTCGCGTGACGCACATGCACCGCCAGAAAGCGGCTGCGCAGCCGATCCACGTCAATGCCCGGCAGGGCGTCGGCGAACGCGCCGGTCCCATGCAGGGTGCGGATCTCACCCTTTTCCAGCCACAGGCAGCCCCAGCCGTTGGGATGCTCTTTAATCGGACCATCATGGTTGGCGCTTTCCCCACAGCTCATGGCACGCGCCGCCTCCAGGATCTGCTCGCTGTCGAACCGGCCATGCGCCAGAATCATCCTGCACATACTTTGTCTCTCCCCGCCGCCACCGACCGGGCGGCGATCACCTGCTGAAATGCGTTCAGAACGGGCTCGCGCGCCGTGGCCGTCAGGCTGAAGATCGCCAGAATGCCCGCGTGCCGGGTGAGATCGGCATAGAGCGATGAGCGCGGCGACACCTGTAGCGCCGGGAGTCTGAGTGGCGGCAACAGCGCGCCCTGCTGATGCTGGTGGATCCACTGCTCAGCCGCCGCCAGCTGGGCCGGTTGCCGCAGCCGCAGCTGACCCACCGCGCCGGGTGAGGTAAAAGTCAGGTCGGGCAGCGCCGCGCCCGCCTCCAGCCGGAAGGTCAATTCCGCCCAGTCGATGCCGGTCGCCTCCTGCACCAGGGTCGCGACGCCCATCCCGGAGAGCCGGAACCCCATCTCCAGAAAGTGCGGTACGCCGTTGACCACAATGAAATCGATATGAAACGCCCCCTGGCGATAGCCAAAGGTTTCACAACAAAAGGTCATCAGGCTGCTGAACGACGCAGGCAGCGCCGCCGCCGCTATCGCCACATGTCCCGACTCATAAAAGCTGACGCAGCCTGCGCTGTCGCGATGCTGCTCAATCACCTTCTGGCAGCAGGTCAGCGCCCGCGGATGCCCCTGATGCACCACGCCCTGTAATGAAAACTCCTCGCCGATCAGCGCGCTTTCTACGATAAATCCGCTGAAGCCGCGCCCGCCGTAGTTCATGGTCTGCACCAGCTGCCGCACCACCTCGCGCAGCTGCTCGGGCCGCTCAATCAGCCAGATACCCAGCCCGCCGCCGCCATCCACCGGCTTCACCACACAGGGGTAGATCAGCGCCTGTTCCGCATCGAGAATGCTGAGCGGCGAGGCGAAAAAGCGGAACTCCGGCTGCGGAAAACGCGGCCAGGCTTTTTTCAGCGCCATGCGCTGCGCATATTTATCCAGCGGGATAAAGGCGGCGGGCGCGTCCGGCCCGGCCAGCATCTCACGTAGCCGTCCGGCACTGGCGTTGTAGGCTTCAAAGCCCGCCAGCACCACCAGCGGATGCGCCAGTAAACCGGCGTGCAGATAGGCCTGCATCACCTCCCACGGATTCTCCGGGCGGTCGAGGCGAATAATCAGATCAAACGGCAGCGTCAGGCTGATCGACTGGTAATCCACAAAGTCGCCCATTTCCGCCAGCACGGTAAAATAGCCGTCGCGCTTCGCCACCGCGCAGTAGGGGTTCTGTCCGTCACGGGTGGCGCCAATTTGCAGGAATATCTTCTTCATCGCCTCGCCTTACCGGGTTAACGCCCGGAGATCACTTCCGTCACAATGTCATTCAGCACGCCGTTATTGACCTGAATCACCGCCTTATGGGGATCAAAGCGCAGCACACGCGACAGCGGATCAGCACTTTTCCCCTCCAGCAGCGAACTGACCGGCTGGCTCTGCCAGCTGTGCCGCATCTGCGTCAGCGTCATGCCGGACAGCTGGCTGAGCTGCTGCGCCAGCGCCAGGTCGTCACTGCGCTGCGCCAGCAGATCGCGGATTGCGCTCTCCTCCAGCGCAATCTGCTGCTGCGTCAGCCAGTGGCTGAGCTGTTGCCCCTGCGCGATAAAGGGTGAGTAGATCATGCAGATCAGCTGGGTTTCGCTGAGATCGAACGCCTGCTGCGCAAAGGTCGCCGCCCGTTGCCGCTGCCGCTGGATCGCGGCGTCATCCTGATAGCGCGCCGCCATCTCATCGATCAGCGCGGGTGGAAAATCTTTCTGCTTCATCAGTCCCAGCGCAAAACGCACATATTCGCGGATCCCCTCACCATAGCTGCGTTGCAGCAGAGTCTCCGCCCGCAGTCCGCGCAGGTGGGCCATTAAGGTGGGGTTGCCGCAGTCGGACTCGGAAAAGCTGAACATCAGATCGTCGAAGCGGAAGCGCATAAATTCGCTGAGCAGCGCCCAGTGCGCGCCCGCTTCATAGGCGGTGTCCTGATAGATGTTGAAGAACAGCGGATCACGGGCCAGCTGGTGGGTGATGCGGTGGGCGGGCGTCAGCTGATCGGCACCATAAACATCGCTGAAGTAGCGGCCAGCCACCCCATCCAGCGTCTGCAAAAACCCGCTGAAGCCCCGGTTTTTGTCCGCGACCGGTGCATCAAACAGCCGGGAGAGATGCCGCGCCCAGGCGACATAGGCGGCCTGCTCCTGCGGCGAGTCGCCGGTGATAATCAGATCCACGCCGCCGTTGTAGTCGGCGGCCAGACCAAAGGAGTTCACCATGCTGAGATTGCAGGCGTTGCAGAAGGTGGAGCGCGCATCGGCGCGAAAACGGTGACCATTCATCAGCACGTCATTGCGGTTCTGCCGCCGCACGCTCTCCGGCATCGGCAGGTCGCGGGCAAACGGCCGGATTTGCAGGCCATCCACCACCAGGCACTCCGCCAGCGGGTCGTTGTGCATCGCCAGCGACTGGTAAACGCGGTGAATGTTCTCCATCACGCTCTGATTCATCGCCGCATGGCGGTTGGTGCTGACCCGCAGGCGAAAGGTGCTGCCCAGCTGCCGCCAGAGGAGCCCCTGAATATAGCGAACGTAAGCCACCATATAGCTGCTGTCTTTGCCGCCGCCGTAGGCGAGCAGCACACGGTTGTTCTCAGGCTGCTGCTTGTCCGGTAGCGCCGCCAGCAGGCGGGCAGAGCAGCGCTGAGCGGATTCGATGATGGCGGGTGACAGATAGGCTTCAATCTCCTTCATCATGGCGGGCAGATTATTCATCTTTCACTTTTTCCTCAGGTAAAGAGAATCGGTTAACGAACTGAAATCTGTCGGGTCTGTTCGGCCACCCGGCGCTCCCGCTGGCTATCGCCTGACGGGCGGCTCAGGGCTAGCGTCATGAATAATTAAGAGATGCAGCCTAAAGTACTTTGAATGTACTCTGTTGAATATGCACAGATCAGCGCGATATAGGGTGGAACAGATGGCCGAAGTTGTCGGTGAACAGGAGAGTCAGAACAGTCGTTACCGTCAGATAGCAGAGCAGATCAAACAGGCGATTCATACCGGAACGCTGGCCCCCGACAGCCGTCTGCCGTCGGTGCGCACGCTGGCGACACAGTACAATGTCAGCCTCACCACCGCCCTGAAAACATTGCGTACGCTGGAAGATGAGCGCTACGCCGTCGCCCGCCCTAAATCGGGCTTTTTTGTCGCCCCGCGGCGGCCCGCTTCGCATCAGCTGCCCGCGGTCAGCGAACAGCCGCGCGCCATCGCGCCGCTGGATGAGCAGACTGAACTGCACCTGGCGATGCTCGGCTCCGACTGCCGGGTGCGTCTCGATCTGGCCAACGGCGACAGCGCGCTCTATCCGGTAAAGCGCATCGGTCTGCTGATGCGCCAGATGGGCTACAGCAAACCGGCCCTGCTCGGCAACACGGTCAAAGGCACCGGCTACGCACCGCTGAAAATGGAAATTGCCCGGCGCGCGGTCGATTACGGCTGCAATATCAGCGCCGACGATATTCTGATCACCAACGGCTGTATCGAGGCGATCTCCCTGTCGCTGCGCGCCACCACCCAGCCCGGCGATGTGGTGGCGGTAGAGTCACCCTGCTATTTCGTGCTGCTGCAAATGCTGCACAACCTCAATTTACGGGTGATTGAGGTGGAAGCTGGCGCGGAAGGGTATGTGAATGTGGCGAAGCTCACCCGGCTGTTTCAGCGCAAGGCAGTGCGGGTGTTCCTGACTCTATGCAACATCAATAACCCGCTGGGAAAAAGCATCCCCAACGAGCAGAAAGCCTATATCGCGCGTCAGGCGGATGAAAACGATGTGGTGATTATCGAGGATGATATTTTTGGCGACACCGCTTTTGGTGAGCGCCGCCCTTTCCCGATGCGCGCCTTCAGCCCCAACGCCATTCTCTGTAGCGGCTTTTCCAAAACCGTCGCGCCCGGCATTCGTATCGGCTGGGTCCACAGCGTCAACTACATGCGCAAAATCGCCTCGCTGAAATATACCTCCACCATGGGAACGTCGGTGCTGTCGCAGGCGGCGGTGGCGGAGCTGCTGCGCAGCGGCGGCTATGATGCGCACCTGCGCAAACTGCGGCGCGAGCTGGCGCGGCAGATCAGCGCCATGCGCCAGTCGGTCCTGCGGGAGTTTCCGGCGGGAACCCGGGTCTCTGACCCGGAGGGCGGCTATGTGCTGTGGGTTGAGATGCCACGAGAGGCGCTGAACGTGCGCGAGCTGTTTCTGAAAGCGCGCAACGCGGGTATCGGCATCGCGCCCGGTCATATCTTTGCCACCGATCAGCGCTACGATCACTGCTTCCGGCTGAATGCCGGTTTTGGCTGGAATGCCGAGGTGGAACAGGCGATTCAGCAGCTGGCAAAATGGTGCCAGCTGTCGTTAACCGATTCAGAGGATTAGCTGTCGCGCCAGGCGTGCTCAACCTCTTCCGCCAGAATCTGCACCGCCCGCTCGATGTTCTCCGCATCCGGCACATAGTTCATCCGCATACATTGATGGGTGTGCGGCCACGCCTGTGCCAGCCCCGGAAAGAAGAAGTGGCCCGGCACCATCAGCACGCCACGCGCCTTCAGCCGCTGATAGAGCAGTTCGGTGGTGATCGGCAGATCGCGGAACCAGAGCCAGAGGAAAATCGCCCCTTCCGGTTTGTGGATCAGACAGCGCTCCTCCGGCAGATAGCGTCGCAGAATCGCAATCGTCTGCTGCACCTTCTGCTGATAGAACGGCTTGATCACCTCTTCGGAGAGCCGCAGCAGATCGCCACGGCGGATCATCTCGTTGGCGATCGCCGGACCGATGCTGCCCGGTGCCAGGCTGATGATGCCGTTCATGTTGCTCAGCGCGGTGATGGTCTTTTCGTCGGCGATAATAATGCCGCAGCGCGCCCCCGGCAGGCCGAGCTTCGACAGACTCATACAGAGAATAATGTTGGGATTCCACAGCGGGCGCACCTCGCTGAAGATGATGCCAGGGAACGGCACGCCATAGGCGTTGTCGATCAGCAGCGGCACGTCGTGCTGCTGTGCCAGCGCATCGAGCTGCATCAGTTCATCATCGGTGATCACGTTGCCGGTGGGGTTGGTCGGACGCGACACGCAGATCAGCCCTACCTCATCGTTCATCGGCAGATGCTCGAAATCGACATGATATTTAAACTGTCCTTCCGGCAGCAGCTCGATGTTCGGCTTCGCCGAGACAAACAGCCCCTCTTCCAGCCCGGCGTCGGCGTAGCCGAGATACTCCGGTGCCAGCGGGAACAGCACCCGCTTTTTGCAGCCATCAGCGCGGCGACCGGCAAACAGGTTAAACAGATAGAAGAACGCGCTCTGGCTGCCGTTGGTCAGCGCGATGTTCTGTGCGGTGATCGGCCAGCCGAGCTGTTCACGCAGCAGTTCAGCCAGCGACGCCAGCAGCGTCGCCTTGCCGCGCGGGCCGTCGTAGTTACAGAGCGCCTCGCTGAGCTTGCCCTCTTCATGCATCTGCTGGAGCAGCTGCTGAAAGTAGTCGTTCATCGCCGGAATCTGCGCCGGATTGCCGCCGCCGAGCATGATGGTGCCAGGCGTACGCAGGCCCGCGCCCATATCTTCCATCAGACGTGAGATGCCGGAATGTTGGGTAAATTTGTCGCCGAACTGAGAAAAGGACATAGCGGTTAAATATTTGTGATAGCGAATCGGGGGATCACCATAACGCCCGCTCCCGGCGGGCGCAATGGCCGTTAACGGGATTAGTTCAGCGCCTGCGGGTTAACGCAGTTTTTATCCACGTTGCCGCCGAGCGCAGCGATCAGGTTCTCTACCGCATCCTGCATCATGCCATAGCGGGTTTCGTGGGTGGCGGAACCGATGTGCGGCAGCGTCACCACATTCGGCAGCGCCAGCAGCGGCGAGTCGGCCGGGACCGGCTCCTGCTCAAACACATCCAGCCCGGCGGCGTGCAGTTTACCCGCCTGCAACGCGGCAATCAGCGCCTGCTCATCCACCACCGGTCCGCGACCGGCGTTGATCAGCACCGCGTCCGGCTTCATCATTTCAAGCTGGGCGGCACCGATCAGATGATGGGTCTCTTCAGTCAGCGGCAGGCTGATGCAGATAAAATCACTCTGCTTCAGCAGCGCTTCCAGCTCACAGCGCTGCGCGCCAAAGCGCGACTGCGCCTCTTCATGCTCACGGCGGGCGTTGTAAAGGATTTTCATGCCGAAGCCGAAGTGGGCGCGCTGCGCCAGCGCCATCCCGATGCGGCCCATGCCGAGGATGCCGAGGGTTTTGTGGTGCACGTCGATGCCAAACTGCGCCGGGCCGATGCTCTTCTGCCAGTTGCCCGCTTTCACCCAGGCATCGAGTTCCGGCACCCGGCGCGCCGTGCTCAGCACCAGCGCCATCATGGTGTCAGCCACGGTTTCGGTCAGCACGGTCGGGGTGTGCATCAGCACCACCTGGCGCTGATTCAGCGCCTCAACGTCAAAGTTGTCATAGCCCACCGAGACGCTGGAGCAGACGCGCAGCTTTGGCATTTTCGCCAGCAGCTCGCCATTCACTTTGCCGCCCGACCCCAGCAGACCTTCCGCCTGCTGAAAGGCGGCAGCGTGCTGCTGCTGGCTGGCGGGCGAAAGATCGCTCACTTCGGTGATGTCACACTGCTCAGCCAGCCGCGCGTAGAGATCGTCAGGCAGTTTTTTATACAGAATTACAGCGGGTTTCATCCGATGGCTCCTGGTCAATAAGTGACGGGCGGCACGCAGGCCGCCCGGAGAGTTGGTTTTTCTCAACGCTTTTCAGCGTTTACGCTTTCAGGCGTGTTTCGCGCCGTGCAGCGCGGGCGCTTTGTTCTGCGCCGGTTTAACTATCAGCGTCAGCCATACTGAAACCAGCAGGGCCGAGCCCATAAAGATGTAGGAGGCGGACGGGTTGCCGGTCGCACCATTAAGATAGCCGACAATCCACGAACCGATAAACGAGCCGAGCGCCCCCATACTGTTGATCAGCGCCATCGCCCCACCGGCGACGTTGCGCGGCAGCATCTCAGGAATAATGGCGAAGAACGGACCATAAGGCGCATACATCGCGGCACCGGCAATCACTAACAGGGTGTAGGAGAGCCAGAAACTGTTCGATCCCACCAGATATGAGCCGAGGAACGCCAGCGCACCGATCAGCAGCAGCGGCCAGACGAACAGCTTACGGTTCTGGGTTTTGTCCGACGCCCAGGAGACCACCACCATCGCGATGGTCGCCGCCAGATAAGGCACCGCCGAGAGCCAGCCCGCTTCAACCATCCCCATCTGGGTGCCGTTACGCAGAATTGATGGCAGCCACAGCACGAAGCCATAGACGCCGATGCTCCAGGCGAAATATTGCAGGCAGAGGATGATCACGTTGCGGTTACGGAACGCTTCACCGTAGTTGCGCACCGCTTTGATGTTCTCCTGCTCTTTCTGCAACTCCGCCTGTAACGCCGCTTTCTCAGCATCGCTCATCCAGCGCGCCTGCGCCGGTTTATCCTGCACCAGGAACCACCAGGCGATCGCCCAGATCACCGCCGGAATCCCTTCAAAGATAAACATCTCACGCCAGCCAAAGGATTCGATCAGATAACCGGAGACCACCGACATCCAGAGCACCGTGACCGGATTACCGAGGATCAGGAAGGTGTTGGCGCGCGAACGTTCCGATTTGGTAAACCAGTTGCTGATGTAGATCAGCATCGCCGGCATCACGGCCGCTTCCACCACGCCCAGAATAAAGCGAATCGCCGCCAGCATCGGAATGTTGCTGACGATACCGGTCAGCGAGGCGCAGCCGCCCCACAGGATCAGGCACCAGAAGATCAGTTTTTTAACGCTGCGGCGTTCGGCGTAAATCGCCCCTGGGATCTGGAAAAAGAAGTAGCCCAGGAAGAACAGCGCCCCCAGCAGCGAGGACATGCCTTTGGTAATACCGAGATCGTCATTAATCCCGGCGGCGGAAGCGAAACTGAAATTTGCACGATCGAGATAGGCCAGGCTGTAGGTGATAAACACAATGGGCATGATGAACCACCAGCGTTTTGGCGCGATTGTCTGCGTTTTCATCGGGTACTCCTGTCTCTGTAGGGGGGCGCGAGCTATACATCGCCCAGTTGCTGACGTGTCGGCAGACCTTCGCTGTCGCCAATAACCTGAATCGCCATCGAACCAATTTTATTGCCGCGACGAATCGCCTGTGGCAGCGACTGACCTTCCAGCAGGGCGCTGATCACCCCGACCGCAAAGCCATCGCCCGCACCCACGGTATCGACGACGTTTTCCACTTTTATCGCCTCTACCTGTCCCTGTTCTCCGCTGGCGGTTTTATACCAGGCACCGTCACAGCCGGTTTTAATCACCACGGCTTTCACCCCTTTATCAAGGTAGAAATCCGCGATGGCTTCCGGCTGACGATAGCCGGTAAGGATCAGTCCCTCTTTCTCACCGGGCAGCACCCAGTCGGCATATTCCGCCAGCAGATTGAGCTGCTTACGCATCTCCTCTTCGCTGCGCCACAGCACCGGCCGCAGGTTAGGGTCAAAGGAGAGAGTTTTGCCGCGCGCCCGCATCTCTTTGGCGGCGTACTTCAGCAGTTCCAGTGAACTCTCTGACAGCGCCGCCGCCACCCCACTCAGGTGCAGATGGCGGGCGGAACCAAAATAGTCGGCGTCAAAATCATCGACCGACAGATGGCTGGCCGCCGAGCCTTTGCGGAAATATTCCACCAGCGGGTCAGAGCCGTCATCGACTCTGGACTTGAGCTGGAAACCGGTGGGATAGCGGTTATCTACCCGCACCTGGCGGTGATCGATACCCTCTTTCTCCAGCTGCTGGCAGATAAAACGGCCAAAGGCGTCATCCCCGACGCGGCTGACCCAGCCCACCTTCAGCCCAAGACGCGCCAGCCCGGTCGCCACATTGAGCTCTGCGCCCGCTGCGCGTTTAACAAAGGTTTCTGCCGCGGCCAGGTCGCCGGTTTCACGGGCGACAAACATCGCCATCGCTTCCCCGATAGTGACCACGTCCAGTGGACCCTTATGATGCATAGTGTGATGCGTCGTCATCTTCACTCCTTACACGTTACGCAGCAGCGACACATAGTGGCGGGTGACCGCCACCAGATCGTCGCCTTCCAGCGGAAACTCAATGCCGCGCGGCACCGAGCCGGGCAGCTGTTGCAGCAGGCTACGCCAGTGATCGTCAGCCTCATCCAGCGCAATCGCGCGGAAGCTATTCTGGTGCGGCACGGCGGCTTTGACATGCACATAGCCAACCTGCGCCGCCAGTTGCTGCGCCGCCTGGTCGGCGTCCTCGCCGGTCCAGCACCAGTTCCCCATATCAAAGGTCATGCTGATCGGCAGATCGGCCGCGCTGACCGCCTGGAAAAAGGCCACGGAGGGGGCCAGCCGGCCATGCTCAGTCTGGTCATTTTCCACTGTCAGCTGAAACGGCAGATCGGCCAGCAGCGCCTGCAACGGCTCGCGAGGCAGCACACCGCTGAACGCCCCCAGCGCCACTTTCAGTCGCTGCGCCTTTAGCTGGCGCGCTTCTTTAACGTAGTGGGTCAGGCGTGGATTGATCTCGCCGCCGTCACAAAACAGCGTATCGGGCACCGAATAGCTGGCGTGCAGCTGATGCTGCGCCACCGCCTCAGCCAGCGCCGGTAAATCGGCCAGCGCCGCCTCATCGAGCAGTTCACGGCGGATCTCCACCCCGTCAGCGCCCGCCTGCTGGATGATCGGCAGCAGCGCACGCTGTCCGCCGAGGGCGGCAATCTGCGCGTGGCCATAAGCGGCGGTCACCACGATGATGTCAGGTTTCATGTTGTGCTCCAGGACCAGATCCTATTCTTAACATAGTTAACAATCCTGGATGGAACCGGTTCCAAAGCAAAGCAGCAAAGGGTGAAATTATGATCGTGCTCACGAAGCGAGCACGCAGGCGGGGAGGAAAGTCTGAAAATCAGATAAGAGGCTGGCTGGAGCCGCGGACGATCAGTTCACCCGGAAAAACCCGTTCGGTTACCGGCAGCTCACTGCCCTCGATACGGGTAATCAGCAGTTCCAGCGCGCTGTGACCAATCTGCCAGGTGGGCTGCTTCAGCGTAGTAATTCCGACGCCAGCCAGCGCCGCCCACTCCAGTTCGTCAAAACCGAGCAGGCCAATATCGCGTCCCCAGTGCAGGTTGATGCGTTGCAGCGAGCGCGCCACCTGGAGCGTCAGAGCACCGTTGGCGACCATCACCGCCGCCCGTTTACCCGCGTGACGCTGATGGAACGCGCGCAGCGCCTCGTCCAGCGCGGCGGGCTGATGCAGCGACAGCTCGCTGTTCTCATGCGCAATCTGTGGATAGCCCGCCAGCAGCTGGCGGAACGCCTGTAAACGCTCGCGGCGCGTATTGACGCTGCCCAGCGGCTCACTCAGAAACAGCAGCGCCTCGTAACCATTCTCAACCAGATGGCGGGTGGCGGTTTCCGCCGCTTCGGCGTTGTTTAAGCCGACCACATCGCAGGGGAAGTCAGGAATTTTGCGGTCGATCAGCACCATCGGCAGCAGAGACTGTTGCAGGTGATTCAGCACCTCTTCACGCATCCCCACCGCGTTGACCACGATGCCTTCCACCTGATAGCTGCTCAGCAGTTGCAGATAGTGCTGCTCCAGATCCACTTCATTGTTGGTGTTACACATCAGCAGCGTGAAGCCCTGCTCGCGGCAGGCCGCTTCGATCCCGCTCATCACATCAACGGAATAGGGATTGGTAATATCGGCAATAATCAGTCCGATCAGACGGGTGCGCCCCCGCTTCAGGCCGCGTGCCATCTGGCTTGGCCGATAGTTAAGCGCGGTGATCGCCTGTTCGATTCGCGCTTTTAAATCAGCGGAGAGCAGATGCAGCTCACCGTTGAGATAGCGTGAAACGCTGGTTTTACCGGTTTGTGCCGCGTGAGCAACATCGCTGATGGTGGCGCGAGGCGGCCTGGTCTTCATGAGATACCCTGCGAAATAAGAAACCCGGCAGAGACTAGCACAAGCGAGGCCCGGCGCAAAAAAGCACGGGCGGAAACAGAGAGGTGGGAGGGGCCTGCCACGCCGTTTTAATCGGGCCGCCATAAAGCCCCTGCTGGATCTGTCCGCAGAATTTAACCGGCTGCGGGAAAGATCTGCGCCCCCGACAAGGGCGCAGCGGTTTATCCCAGCGGGCTGAGGGTGATCTCAACGCGGCGGTTTTGCGCTTTGCCTGCTTCACTGCTGTTGCTGGCGACCGGATTATCCGGGCCTGCACCCTGGGTGCGCAGACGATCGCTGGCGACGCCCTGCACGATCAACGCGCTGGCGACGCTCTCGGCACGCTGCTGCGACAGGCGCATATTCAGCGCGCGCGTACCGGTGCTGTCGGTGTAGCCCACCACGTTGACGGCGGTTTTCGGATACTCTTTCAGCACCATGCCGACGCCGGTCAGGGTATTGGCCCCCGCCGGTTTCAGATTGCTGCTGTTGGAGTCGAAGGTGACATTGTTTGGCATATTCAGGACGATGTTATCGCCTGCACGGGTCACGCTGACGCCGGTGCCGCGCATCTTGTCGCGCAGTTTCGCTTCCTGCACGTCCATGTAGTAACCCACGCCACCACCCAGTGCCGCGCCGCCTGCGGCACCAATCAGCGCCCCTTTACGGCGATCTTTCTTCGACGAGGAGAGCACGCCGACACCCGCTCCCACTAAAGCGCCCAGGCCAGCGCCTACGCCTGACTTACCCGCCTGTGATTCGCCGGTGTAAGGATTGGTGGTACAGCCTGGCAGGGCCAGGCTTCCGCTTAATAACAAGGTTATCGCAATTAATTTCTTCTGCATTTTTGTTCCCTTACATTCGACACACAGGGGAAAACTTTCCCCATAATCGGCACGATTATGCCGTGTGGCGATCGGGATGAGGTGAGGAAAAATCCTGATTTGCAGAGAATCACGCTTTAATGTTGTCAGGATGGCAAAAACAGCTGGTCTGATGATCGTTTATCAGGCCGCAGGCCTGTAAAAAGGAGTGGCAGATTGTCGGCCCGATGAATTTAAAACCACGCAGCTTTAACGCCTTCGACAGCGCAATCGCCTGCTCTGAGGTGGTGGGCGCCAGACGGTAGTCGGGGTAATGGTGAACGATTTGCGTGTTATCGACAAATTGCCAGACGAAGCGGCTAAAATCTTCGCCTTTGGCTTCCATCGCCAGATAAGCGCGGGCGTTGGCGATAATCGCGGCGATTTTACCCGGATGACGGATAATGCCGCTGTTAAGCAGCAGCGCCGCACTATCCGCGCTGTCCATCTGCGCGATGGCCTCCGGGTCAAACTGGTGGAACGCCGCCCGATAGTTCTCGCGCTTTTTCAGTACGGTGATCCAGGAGAGTCCCGCCTGCTGACCTTCCAGGCAGAGCATCTCAAACAGCGCACGCTTGTCTCGCTGCTCAACGCCCCATTCCCTGTCGTGATACGCCAGATAGAGCGGATCCTGCGTTACCCAGCCACATCGTTGCATCCCAAAGCTCCTTTTTTGAAAATATTCCAGCGGTCCGCTTGATCTTAGAAGTAATCGGTTGATAGTTAAACGATCAAAGGGTAAATAACAGATGTTAAGCAGATCTTAAGCAAGACCCCCGATAATCACTTCAGCTTTGACTGGAGAACCGATGTTGCAGAGAAACGGTTGGAAAGGTCTGTGGACCTGGTGTGGTGCAGGGCTGTTACTCTTAACGCAACCGACCTTTGCCGGCGGCGGCGCTTCTGCTGCGCCTCACCAGTCGGACTATCTGCCTGACTACAACACCATTCTGGCCGAGAAAATTTCCCGCTCTTCGCTTATCTTCAGTGATGACAACCGCGCCCTGTTTGAAGCCGCGCTCAACTCCCCTGCCGCCTCTCCGGTGTCGCTCTACAGTGAAACCGGCAGCGTAGGCAGCACGCCGCTGGGAAAACGCTACCGGGCGGGGGTCGAGATGCCGCTGTCTTCCTCACTCTCCACCGGCCCGATGGCGCAGTATGCGGTCGATCCTCAGCTGATGAGCTGTCTGCAATGCGACTACAGCGATCAGCAAAGTCGCGAGCAGAGCGCCAGCGTCGGCTGGCGCATTGATTCCCGCCAGGGCTGGATATCGCCCTGGGCGCAGCTGAGCTATCACTATTCGCTGACCGATGCGCCGCCGAACGAGCGGCAGACGGCGAACAGTTCGCCGGATCAGACCAATGGCATCGACCTGAGCGTCGGTGCACAGGTGCCGCTGAACAATAATCTGGCGGCTTTTGCCTCTTTTTCACAAAGCGAAGCGCTGAATAATCAGGAGCAGCTGCTTTACAGCTTTGGCTTCAGCGCCAGCTTCTAGCCGGGGCATGAAAAGAGAAAGGGAACCGGATGTTTAAAATATAATGAGTCCGCTAATCATTATACCGGTAACACTATGCGCAAAGATTTGACAATTATTGGCCGCGAAATCACGGTTTTTCTCATGGCTGCCCTGTTTCTCACCCTGACCATCGTTCCCATCTATATCGATGTCGCCTGGATGCACAACGCCTTACATGAAACCTCTTTTACTGAAACCACCCAGGAACTGATGCTGGCGTCGATCGCCCTGCTGTTTTTTATCGCGGCTCAGCGTCGCCCGGCCCAGCGCGGCGCGCTGACCCTGGTGGCAGGCTTCTACAGCTGTATGCTGATCCGCGAGCTGGACTTCGCCTTTGATACCATTCAGCACGGCAGCTGGGTCTGGTTTGCGCTGGCGGTCACGGCGGGCTCTCTGGCTGTCGCCCTGCGGACGCCGAAAAAAACCGTGCACGCACTGGCTAACCTGCTGCTGCATCGCAACTGGCCGGTGATGGCCTCCGGCTTTCTGGTGGTGCTGATCTTTTCGCGGCTGTTTGGCATTCATGCGCTGTGGCAGCATCTGATGCTGGGCGATTACAACCGCGTGGTGAAGAATATGGCCGAAGAGGGTACGGAACTGCTGGGTTACAGCCTGTGCTGGCTCGCCTCGGTGCGCTACCTGTGGCAGACCCGTGCGGCAACGGTGCCGGTCAGCGTCCAGGCCACTGAATCGGCCTCTGCCCGCCCCGCCTCTTCTCCGGCCACCTCGCACTGACAGGGTCGCGGTTTTTGAGCGATCCGCACCGCTAAAAAAGGTACAATAACCCCTTCTGCGTCGGCGGCTGGTCCCCGGCGCAAGGTGTTCGTTAACCTCAGGTCTTTTCATGTCAGCTAAAATCTTAACTTCAACACTCATTGGCATGGATGCCTTCCGACAGGATCCGCTGACTGCCCTGCAACAGGCGGAAAAGGGCACGCTGGCAGTGTTAGAAGATTATGCCCCGGTGATGTACGCCATCACCCCTGCGCGTCTGGCCGAGCTGCTGGCGCTGGAAGCCGCTGCCCGCCAGCCAAATGATGTGGCGCTGGATGAGAGTCTGTATGACGATATGCCCGCCGCCATCTCTACCCCGGCGGGCAAATTCGCCATGTATCCGGGCTGGCAACCGGACGCCGACTTTACCCGCCAGGCCGCCATCTGGGGCGTGGCGCTGAACGAGCCGGTCACTGCCACCGAGCTGGCCGCGTTTGTCGCCTACTGGCAGGCCGAAGGCCGGATGTTCCATCATGTGCAGTGGCAGCAGAAGCTGGCGCGCAGCATCCAGATGAACCGTGCCGCCAACGGCGGGCAGCCGAAGCGTGATATTACGCAGTTGCCTGATCCCGATCGTACCATTCCCGATGGTTTCCGAGGTGAGTAATGAAAACGCCGAACGATCTTTTTAGCCGTCTGAAAAAAATGATGCCCGCCGGTACCCGCCCTAAATTTTCCAGTGGCGAAGAGCTGCTGGCGTGGAACCAGGAACAGGGACGCCTGCGTTCAGAGGCGATCGTGCGGGAGAACCGCGCGATGAAAATGCAGCGCGTGATGGGCCGCTCCGGCATTCGTGAACTGCACATCAACTGCTCGTTTGATAATTACCGGGTAGAGAACGAAGGGCAGCGCAAAGCGCTGGAGCTGGCCCGCCAGTACGCCGCCGAGTTTGAAGGCAGCATCGCCAGCTTTGTCTTTTCTGGCCGTCCCGGCACCGGTAAAAACCATCTGGCGGCGGCGATTGGCAACGACCTGATCCTGCGTGGCAAAAGCGTACTGATTGTGACGGTTGCCGATCTGATGTCGAGCATGAAGGGCACCTTCAGCGGCAGCAGCGGCATTACCGAAGAGCGGCTGATTCAGGATCTCAGCAGCGTGGACCTGCTGGTGATTGATGAGATCGGCATGCAGAGCGAGTCACGCTACGAAAAAGTGATCATCAATCAGATTGTTGACCGCCGTTCCTCGTCGAAGCGTCCGACCGGGATGTTATCCAACCTCGACCACGCCGGGATGAACACGCTGCTGGGCGAACGGGTGATGGACCGTATGCGCCTCGGCAACAGTCTGTGGGTGCGTTTCGACTGGGAAAGCTATCGCAGCCGGGTGCGCGGCGACGAATATTGATGCCGATAGCGGAGGCGGGCAGAAAATCCACTTCGCTTAACCCGCTGACCCGACGCCGATCCCCTTCTTTGTCACAGGCTTCGGGTTGTGTGAAACAGCGCGCAAAAGTGTGGGATGACGAACAGGCACGGGCTGATAAACTAGATTCATCCTCCTCTGTTGGGTGAATCCGTGATGAAAACAAACGGCAAAGGCCCTGCACTGCTGCGACTGAATAACCAGAAACGGGTGATGACCCAGTTGCGTAAGCTGCGCGTCACCTCGCGTCAGGATCTGGCGCAGACGCTGGCTCTCAGCAAAAATACCGTCTCATTAATTATTGATGACCTGCTGGAGCAGCAGCTGATTGAGGAGCTGGGCCCGGTCAGCGTGGCGGCGGCCGGACGGCCCAAAATCGGCATTACCCTGCGCCCGGAGCGGCTGAAGAGCGCCGGGGTGATGGTCGAGCGTAACGTTATCCACTGGCGCATCTGCGACTACTTTTCCCAGGTGCTGGCTGAACAGACGCTGCGCACCGAGACCCGTAATCCAACCCGATTGCTGGCTGAACTGGCGATGCTGTGCCGTGAACTGACAGAGAAGCACCCCGAT
Organism: Pantoea sp. C2G6; assembly: GCF_051336815.1. Lineage (NCBI taxonomy): Bacteria > Pseudomonadati > Pseudomonadota > Gammaproteobacteria > Enterobacterales > Erwiniaceae > Pantoea > Pantoea sp. C2G6. Next base: position 49,328 of record NZ_JBGMNJ010000014.1, on the reverse strand, counting down.
TTACTCGGCATCGGTATCGGTTTTCCCGGCATCGTCGACCCCCGACGCGGCTGGATGCACCTCTCATCCCATCTCGAATGGCAGGATGTTGACCTGCTGACCACGCTGCGCAAGCACATACGCCTGCCTGTCCGCATTATGAATAATGTCAAAGCCGCCGCGCTGCTGGCGGTACAGCAGGCGGGATTGTCAGTGGAAAGCGGTCACTTTTATCTGCGCATTTCAGAAGGGATTGGCGGCGCGCTGGTGCAGCATGGCGAGGTGTTTACCGGTCACAGCTGGACCGCAGGCGAAGCGGGGCATCTGATCGTCCAGCCCGGCGGCCCGCGCTGCTGTTGCGGTCGCCGCGGTTGTCTTGAAGCGCTGGTCAGCCAGCCGGCGGTTAAACAGCAGCTGGCGCAGCGTCAGCCCGGCCTGAGCTGGCAGAACCGCGACAGCGCCCCGCGCGTGGTGGATGAGGTGATGACCCAGGCGGGCAGCTATCTTGGCGCAGCGCTGAGCCAGATTATGCTGCTGCTTAATCCCGCCACCATCATTATTGATTGCCCCTGGAACGTCAGTGCCGCATTCTGCCAGGCAGTGCGCGAGACCGCGAATAGTAATGCGCTGGCGTTTACGGCTGCCCATACGCAACTCTGTTTTCCTGAACAGCGGATCGATCCGGCTAACGGGCTGGCGCTGGCGGTGATTGAGCAGAGTGAGCAGCGGGTGGGGTGACAGGGGTGAACCTGCCCTCACTTTCAATACTCTCCTCTCACGTCTGCGAGCCTGGCTTGAAGCCCTTTTCAGTCCTCATTACCCACTGAAAGAGTCCCCTACACCAGATTCTCCCCAAAATGCTGGCGATACTCTTTTGGCGTAGTGTCGTAGCTCTTACGAAATACCGAATAAAAATACTGAAGCGAAGGATAGCCGCACATCTGTGAGATCTCGTTGATGTTCAGCGACGACGAAGCCAGCAGTTCACGCGCTTTTTCCAGTTTTTCGCGGTGGATCATCGCATGAATGGTGTCGCCGGTCTCATCGCGGAAACGCTTTTCCAGGTTAGAGCGCGACAGCCCGACCGCATCCAGTACCTGCTCCACTTTAATTCCCTTGCAGGCGTTAAAGCGGATGTAGTGCATCGCCTGAATCACCGCCGGATCGCGCAGTGAACGGAAGTCGGTCGAGCGGCGGGCAATTACCTTCACCGGCGGCACCAGGATGCGCTGAAGCGGTAAAGGCTGCTTATCCAGCAGCCGGTGCAGCAGCTTCGCCGCCTGATAGCCCATCTGCCGCGTGCCCTGCGCCACCGAAGAGAGCGCCACCCGCGACAGGTAGCGGGTCAGCTCTTCATTATCAATCCCGATCACCGCAAGTTTCTCCGGCACCGGTATTTTCAGGTGTTCGCACGCCTGAAGCAGATGCCGCGCCCGGGCGTCGGTCACGGCGATAATCCCGGTCTGCTGTGGCAGGGTTTGCAGCCAGTCGGCCAGCCGGTTCTGGGCGTGCTGCCAGTTTTCCGGTGCCGTCTCCATGCCCTGATAGACCACGCCCTGATAGCGCTCCCGCATCATCAGCTGGCGAAACGCATGTTCCCGCTCCTGTGCCCAGCGCTTGCCGCTGGAGGCGGGCAGGCCGTAGAAAGCAAAGCGGTTGATGCCCTTCTCCTTCAGATGCAGAAAGGCTTTCTCCAGCAGCGCGGCGTTGTCAGTGGCGATGTAATGCACCGGCGGATAATCTTCCTGCCGATGGTAGGAGCCACCCACTCCGACAATCGGGACCGGGACATTCGACAGCAGGGTTTCGATGGAGCGATCGTCATAATCGGCGATCACCCCATCGCCCAGCCACTCACGGATGTTGTCGATGCGGCAGCGGAAATCCTCTTCGATAAAAATATCCCAGTCGGTCTGCGACGCCTGTAGATATTCCCCGACGCCCTCCACAACCTGGCGGTCATACACTTTGTTGGCGTTAAACAACAGGGTGATGCGATAGCGTTTATCATGCATGGTGGCGCGTTCCCTTAACTCTTCAGCGCATTGCATAACACGGCTGCAAAGGGCAAAAAAATTGTTTGCGCCACAATGTGATCGTCCGCGCGATTATACCCGGCGGCGCGTGGCGGTATCCATCCACACCGCCAGCAGCAGAATGGCCCCCTTGACGATGTACTGCCAGAAGGTAGGGACATCCATCATGCTCATGCCGTTATCCAGCGAGGCCATGATAAAGGCCCCCATCACCGCGCCAGCGACCGAACCGACACCGCCCGCCAGGCTGGTGCCGCCAATCACGCAGGCGGCGATGGCGTCGAGTTCGGCAATGTTACCCGCCGAAGGCGAACCGGCACCCAGTCGCGAACTGAGGATCAGCCCGGCAATCGCCACCATTACGCCGTTGATGGCAAACACCGCCAGTTTGGTGCGCGCCACATTAATGCCGGAGAGACGCGCCGCGTCGATGTTGCCGCCGATGGCGTAGATGCGACGGCCAAAGGCGGTGCGGGTGGCCATAAACATCCCGGCCAGCAGCAGCAACGCCAGCAGTAACACCGGGGTTGGCACACCGCGATAATCGTTCAGCAGCCAGATGGCCCCCAGCACCAGTATCGCGGTGATCGCCTGTTTACCCACCGTGCCGCTGGCCGCACTCTGCGCCAGGCCAAGCTGCTGGCGACGCAGCCGTAAGCGCCATTGCCATAGCATAAACAGCGCCAGACCGGCGAAGCCAAAGCCGAAGCCGACGCCGCCTGGCAGATAGCTCTGACCAATCTGCGACATCCCCGGCGTGATCGGCGCAACCGTGGTGCCATCGGTGATCCCCACCAGAATGCCGCGGAACGCCAGCATCCCCGCCAGCGTCACGATAAACGAAGGCACTTTGCGGTAGGCGACCCACCAGCCGTTCCAGGTGCCGAGCAGCAGCCCCATCACCAGCGTGACCACGATGGTCAGCGGCAGCGGCCAGCCAAGCCAGACGTCAAATATCGCCGCCGCCCCGCCCAGCAGACCCATCATCGAACCGACGGAGAGGTCGATCTCCGCCGAGATAATCACGAACACCATCCCCACCGCCAGAATGCCGGTAATGGCGGTCTGACGCAGCAGGTTGGAAACGTTACGCGCGCTGAGCCACGCGCCATCGGTGGTCCAGGTAAAGAACAGCGCAATCAGCACAATCGCGCCCAGCATCACCAGAACCTGTAGGTTAGGCAGCGTGAACCGGCCCGGTGACGGTTTGCCCGGCGTGCCGGAGAGACGACCTGGGGTACTTTCACTTTTAAGCATAATGTTCACTCCGCAGGGCGGCTTCCATCACCTGCTCCTGAGTCAGGTTATCGTTAATCAAATCAGCTTTGATCTGCCCTTCATGCATCACCAGCACCCGATCGCTCAGGCCCAGCACTTCCGGCAGCTCAGACGAAATCACAATCACCGCGATCCCCTGCTGAACCAGCGCATTAATCAGCAGGTAGATCTCCTGACGCGCGCCAACGTCAATCCCGCGCGTCGGTTCATCCAGGATCAGGATTTGCGGATTCAGCAGCAGACACTTCGCCAGAATCGCTTTCTGCTGGTTGCCGCCGCTCAGCCGCCCTATCGGCAGTTCCGATGAGGAGGTTTTCACCCGCAACCGGCTGATTGCCTCATTGATCGCCTGCTGCTCCTGCGCTTCATCCAGGGTTGAAAGCCGGTGGCTGAACTGATCCAGCGCCGCCAGGGTGATATTTTTGCCCACCGCCATCAGCGGCACGATGCCATCTTTTTTGCGATCTTCCGGCACCATCGCGATGCCGTGCGCAATCGCGGCGCGGCAATCGGTGATCCTGACCTGTTTGCCATTGATCCAGATGTCACCCTGCCAGCGCCCCGGCCAGACGCCAAACAGACACTGCACCGTCTCCGTTCTGCCCGCGCCAACCAGTCCGGCGATGCCGAGAATCTCGCCGCGCCGCAGGGTGAAAGAGACGTTGTTAACGCGGCGGATATGGCGGTTAACCGGATGCCAGGCGGTGAGGTTCTCCACTTTCAGCACCTGGTCGCCAATCTGATGCGGCGCATGGGGATAGAGCGCGGTCAGCTCGCGTCCGACCATCATGGTGATGATGTCATCTTCGCTCAGGCCCGCCGCCGCCCGCGTGGCGATATGCTGACCGTCACGAATCACACAGATGATGTCAGAGATCGCCTTAACCTCGTTCAGCTTGTGGGAGATGTAGATACAGGCGATGCCATGCTCACGCAGGTTACGGATGATGCCGAGCAGCACCTCCGTCTCCTGCTCGGTCAGGGAGGAGGTCGGCTCATCCAGGATCAGCAACCGCACCTGCTTGTTAAGAGCACGGGCAATCTCCACCAGCTGCTGCTGTCCCAGTCCCAGCTCACCCACCCGCGCCGCAGGCGAGACGTTCAGTCCGACTCGCGCCAGCAGCTGCTGACAGCGCAGGGTCATGGTTTCATCATCCACCATGCCGAAGCGCCCCAGCTCAGCACCAAGGAAGATGTTCTCCATCACCGTCAGCTGCCGCACCAGCGCCAGCTCCTGGTGAATAATCACAATGCCTTTGCGTTCGGTATCGCGAATGGTCTGCGCCTGAATTTCGTCACCGCCGAAGCGAATCTGTCCCTCAAACTCCCCGTGCGGATAGAGTCCGCACAGGATTTTCATCAGGGTCGATTTGCCTGAGCCGTTCTCGCCGCACAGTGACATCACTTCTCCCGCATCCAGTTGCAGGCTGACATCATTCAGCGCCTTCACCGCGCCGAAACGCTTGGTGATATTGTTCATTTCCAGCAGCATCGACTGTCCTCCCTCACGCGGTGCGCGGTCAGAGTTCGCTCTGTTTGTGGAAACCGTCTTTCACCACGGTGCTTTCAATATTGTCTTTGTTGACCGGAATCGGCTTCAGCAGTCGTGACGGCACCTCTTTCAGGCCGTTGTTGAGCTTGCCGTTGCTGGCTGGCGTTTTACCGTCGCCCAGCTCCACCGCAATTTTCGCCGCTTCGGTCGCCAGCTCGGTGATCGGTTTGTAGACCGTCATGGTCTGGGTGCCCGCTTTGATGCGCTTAATCGCCGCCAGATCGGCGTCCTGACCGGAGATCGCCACTTTGCCCGCCAGCCCCTGCGCGCTTAATGCCTGAATCGCCCCACCGGCGGTGGCATCGTTAGAGGCCACCACCGCATCGATATGGTTGCCGTTGGCGGTCAGGGCGTTTTCCATAATTTTCAGCGCGTTTTCCGGCAGCCAGGCATCGACCCACTGATCGCCGACAATTTTGATGCTGCCCTTGTCGATATAGGGTTTTAACACTTTCATCTGACCGGCACGGAACAGGCGCGCGTTATTATCCACCGGCGATCCGCCCATTAAAAAATAATTGCCCGTCGGCACCTGTTTAACAATACTCTCCGCCTGCAACTCACCCACTTTTTCATTATCGAAAGAGATATAAAAGTCGATGTCCGCGTTATTAATCATACGGTCATAGGCCAGCACCTTAATGCCTTCCCGTTTCGCTTCCGCGACAACGTTACTCAACACCTGACCGTTATAGGGAATAATCACCAGCACATCGACACCGCGGTTAATCATATTTTCAATCTGCGACATCTGGGTCTCTTCATTGCCGTTCGCAGACTGCACAAACACCTGCGCCCCCAGCGATTCCGCCTGTTTGACGAAAATATCGCGGTCTTTCTGCCAGCGCTCCAGACGCAGGTCATCAATCGCCATGCCGATCTTCACTTCTTTTGCCACGCTGGTCTGGCTGAACAGCGCCAGCGCCGCGCAGGCGGCGAGCAGTGCATGTTTCATTTTCATTATGATCATCCTGTAGGTTGAGGCTATTGTCGTTGCAGGCCGATGAACCAGGCGGATGAATTGTTGCCCCTATTTTCCCGTCACATCAATTACTGATTTTTATCCGGCTATTACGTTTTTTGGTTTATTTCTTTTTTTATGAGCGCGATCGAAATTTCATCTTTTTAAGACAAGGTTATTACCCCTGCAACATCTCACCGAAAAGAGATTATTTTGCGAGCCAGCGCACAAATAATAATTATCTTACACCCGGAGTGAAATATCGTAATTGAGCTGTGCCTGTCGCCATTATCAAATATCGCTTCAACGCAGACCATTCGGGTCCTGATGCTAAGGAGCAAACCATGCACGCTTATTTCGATCAGATCGATCGGGTTCGTTATGAAGGCCCCCAGTCGACTCATCCCCTCGCTTTCCGTCACTACAATCCTGATGAGGTGATCCTCGGCAAGACCATGGCGGAGCATCTGCGCTTTGCCGCCTGCTACTGGCACACCTTCTGCTGGAACGGCGCAGATATGTTTGGCGTCGGCGCGTTTGATCGCCCGTGGCAGAAAAACGGTGATGCCTTACAGCTGGCTAAGCAGAAAGCGGATGTCGCCTTTGAGTTTTTCCATAAGCTGAATGTGCCGTGGTACTGCTTCCATGACGTGGATGTCTCACCGGAGGGCGATTCCCTGCACAGCTATCAGGAAAACTTTGCCGTGATGACCGATAAGCTGCTGGAGAAGCAGCAGGAAACCGGGGTGAAGCTGCTGTGGGGCACCGCGAACTGCTTTACCCATCCGCGCTACGGAGCCGGGGCTGCCACCAATCCCGATCCCGAAGTCTTTGCCTGGGCCGCGACCCAGGTGTGCAGCGCGATGCAGGCCACCAAAACGCTGGGCGGCGAAAACTATGTGCTGTGGGGCGGTCGTGAAGGCTATGAAACCCTGCTGAATACCGATCTTCGCCAGGAGCGCGAGCAGATTGGCCGCTTTATGCAGATGGTGGTTGAGCATAAACACAAAATCGGCTTCCAGGGGACGCTGCTGATCGAACCGAAACCGCAGGAGCCGACCAAACATCAGTATGACTACGACGTCGCCACGGTTTATGGCTTCCTGAAACAGTTCGGGCTGGAGAAAGAGATTAAGGTCAACGTCGAGGCGAACCACGCCACGCTGGCGGGCCACTCGTTCCATCACGAAATCGCCACCGCGATTGCGCTGGGTATCTTCGGCTCGGTGGATGCGAACCGCGGCGATGCGCAGTGCGGCTGGGATACCGATCAGTTCCCGGTCAGCGTGGAAGAGAACGCGCTGGTGATGTATGAAATTCTCAAGGCGGGCGGCTTTACCACCGGCGGCTTAAACTTTGATGCCAAAGTGCGTCGTCAGAGCACCGACAAATATGATCTCTTCTACGGTCATATCGGGGCGATGGATACCATGGCGCTGGCGCTGAAAGTGGCGGCCCGGATGATCAGCGACGGTGAACTCGATAAACGTGTGGCGCAACGCTACAGCGGCTGGAATGGTGAGTTCGGCCAGCAAATTTTGAAAGGCGAGTTTTCACTGAGCGCGCTGGCGGCGCATGCTCAGCAGCAGCAGCTGAATCCACAGCACCACAGCGGACGCCAGGAGCAGCTGGAAAATCTGGTGAATCACTATCTGTTTGATTTCTAAACCTTCAGGAGCAGAGCATGTTTATCGGGATCGATTTGGGCACCTCTGGCGTCAAAGTGGTGCTGATGGATGCACAAGGCAACGTGGTGGCGACAGAGACTTCGCCGCTACAGGTTTCGCGTCCGCAGCCGTTGTGGAGCGAACAGGATCCCGAAAGCTGGTGGCAGGCGCTGGATCACGCGATGCAGGCGCTGAGCGCGCAGCAGGATCTGCGCGCTGTGGAGGCCATCGGGCTGAGCGGACAGATGCACGGTGCCACGCTGCTCGACAGCGCTAACCGTGTGCTGCGCCCGGCGATGCTCTGGAATGATGGCCGCAGCGAGGCGCAGTGCCGTGAGCTGGAGCAACGGGTGCCGGATTCGCGGGTGATCACCGGCAACCTGATGATGCCCGGCTTCACGGCACCCAAACTGTTATGGGTTCAGCAGCATGAACCCGCGATTTTCAGCCAGATAGCCCGGGTGCTGTTGCCCAAAGACTATCTGCGCTGGCGGATGAGTGGCGACTTCGCCACCGATATGTCCGATGCCGCAGGCACGATGTGGCTGGATGTGGCGCAGCGTGACTGGAGCGATGAGATGCTGCGCGCCTGCGATCTCAGCCGTGAACAGATGCCGCAGCTCTATGAGGGCAATGCCCTGACCGGCACCTTAGATGCCGGACTGGCCACGCGCTGGAAGATGAACGCCGTGCCGCTGGCGGCGGGCGGGGGCGACAATGCCGCCGGTGCCATTGGTGTCGGCATGACCGAACCGGGCCAGGGCATGCTGTCGCTGGGCACGTCAGGCGTCTACTTCGTGGTGAGCGACGGTTATCTCAGCAATCCGCAGCGCGCGGTACACAGCTTCTGCCATGCGTTACCCCAACGCTGGCACCTGATGTCGGTAATGCTCAGCGCCGCCTCCTGTCTCGACTGGGCGGCGACGCTGACCGGTTGCCGGGATGTGCCGGAACTGCTGGCCGAAGCGGAACGGGCGCGTGGCGATGTGCCATCGCTGTGGTTTCTGCCCTATCTCTCCGGTGAACGCACGCCGCACAACAACCCCAATGCCAGAGGCGCGTTTTTTGGCTTTACCCACCAGCATGGCCGTCCTGAACTGGCGCGGGCGGTGCTGGAAGGGGTGGGATTCGCGCTGGCTGAGGGGATGGATGCGCTGCATGACTGTGGCGTACAGCCGCAGAGCATTATGCTGATCGGCGGCGGTGCGCGCAGTGCCATGTGGCGTCAGATGCTGGCGGACATCAGCGGTCAGACGCTGGATTACTGTCATGGCGGGGAGGTTGGCCCGGCACTGGGTGCCGCCAGGCTGGCGCAGCAGGCGCTGGACGCGCAGGTTATCGTCCCCACGCCCGCGCTGGCAGAGCGCCACCAGCCGGACCCTGCGCGGCTGGCCGATTATCGGTCGCGCCGCGAGACATTTGCGCAGCTCTATCGACAGCTGCTGCCGCTGATGAACTAACTGATCTGGCAGGCGCTGCCTGCCAGTGGATCAGCCAATCGCGCCCAGCGTATCTTCCTGACCCTGTTTCTTTGGCAGCAGGAACAGCGTCGCCACAATATCCAGCAGGTAGATCAGCGCCAGCAGGGTGATCGCCGCCGCAAAGGAGAACTGACTCGCCAGCAGACCAATCACTACCGGGCCAAAGCCGCCCACGCCACGCCCCAGGTTGAACAGGACATTTTGCGCGGTGGCGCGCACCTGCGGCGGGAAGGTGTCGGAAATCAGCGCGCCGTAGCCACCAATCATGCCGTTAACAAACATCCCCATGATCGCGCCGGTAAACAGCATGATGGTCGGGTCGCGCAGCTGCGCATAGATCACCACCATCATCACCGCACCAAACTGATAGAGCAGGAAGATCTTCCAGCGGGCAAAGCGGTCCGCCAGCACGCCAAACAGCCAGATACCAAAGGTCATCCCGACCACCGTCACCGCCGTCCAGAGGCCCGATTTGGTCAGGCTGAAGCCAAAGCTGGAGGAGAGGTAGCTCGGCATCCAGATCATCAGGCCGTAGTAACCAAAGTTCTGCACCGAGCAGAGAATAAAAATGCCGAGGCTGGCTTTGGCGGTGGTGCGGTCACGCACCAGCAGCTTCAGGCGCGCCGGAAAAGAGAGGGAGGGCACATGCTTAATCTGCCGTTGAAACGCCTCCGGTTCGCCCATGCCGCGCCGGATGGCAAACGAGACCAGCGCAGGCAGCAGACCCACCAGAAACATGCCGCGCCAGCCGATGATATTCAGCAGCGGCGGCGTGATAAAGGCCGCCATCAGCACCCCCAGCTGCCAGCCGATGCCGACCCACGCCGACGCGCGATTACGCTTCTCTTCGGGCCAGGCTTCGGCAATCAGCGCCATGCCGATACCAAACTCTCCGCCCAGTCCCACACCCGCCAGCGTTCGCCAGGCGAGCAGATCCCAGTAGCCCTGCGCCACCGCACAGAGGCCGGTAAAGACCGAGAAGAGCAGGATGGTGACGGTCAGCATGCGGATGCGGCCGTAGCGATCGCTGAGATGACCAAACACAATACCGCCGATGACCGCGCCAATCAGCGTCCAGGTCACCAGCGATCCCGCCTGTGATGGATTGAGCGCCAGCGACACGCTGATCGCCGGCAGCATAAAGCCGAGGATCAGCAGGTCAAATCCATCCATGGCATAACCACTGACCGCAGCCAGCATCGCTTTAGCCGGCGTCACGTCCGGCTTTGATTGGGGAGAGGGGGACATCATTCAGCACCTTGTAGTGAAAAGTGCCGCAATTATAAAGAGAGTTCAGGATGTGACCAATTGAAAAGGCTTATTCCTGCGCCCAGGCGGGCGCAGGAGAGCCAGAGATCAGGAAGGGCGGTTGCTGCCGTCGTCGCCCGACAGCAGTTCGTCGAGCCGATCGCCGCCAACGTGACGGAAATCCTGACCTTTGACGAAATAGAAGATAATTTCGCAGATGTTCTGGCAGCGATCGCCAATACGCTCAATGGCGCGGGCGCAGAACAGCGCGGTCAGCACGCTGGGAATGGTACGCGGATCTTCCATCATGTAGGTCATCAGCTGACGCACAATGCCTTCGTACTCTTTATCGACCTTTTTATCTTCCCGGTAGATGGCGATCGCCTCGTTGAGATCCATACGGGCAAAGGCATCCAGCACGTCGTGCAGCATCTGCACGGTGTGACGACCCAGCGACTCCAGGCTGACCAGCAGCGGCAGATGCTGCTGGCCGAACTTCTCCAGCGCGGTGCGGCTGATCTTCTCCGCCACGTCACCAATCCGCTCCAGCTCAGAGATGGTTTTGATGATCGCCATCACCAGCCGCAGGTCGATAGCGGTCGGCTGACGTTTGGCGATGATGCGCACGCAGGCTTCATCAATCTCCACTTCCATCATATTGACCTTCTGGTCGCCGTCGATCACCCGCTGCGCCAGCTCGCCATCCAGATTGTGCATCGCGGTAATCGCGTCGGTCAGCTGCTGCTCGACCAGGCCGCCCATGATCATCACCTGGGTACGGATGTGCTCCAGCTCGGCATTGAACTGACCGGAGATATGTTTGTTCAGATTCAGATTATCCATGTCGATCTCCTGTCAGATCATCAGCCGTAGCGGCCGGTAATGTAGTCTTCAGTCTGCTTCTGCGCAGGCTTGGTGAACAGCGTGTCGGTATCGCTGAACTCAATCAGTTCGCCCAGATACATAAAAGCGGTATGGTCGGAACAGCGTGCGGCCTGCTGCATGTTGTGCGTCACAATCACCACGGTGTAATCCTGCTTCAGCTCGGTGATCAGCTCTTCAATACGGCCGGTCGAGATAGGATCGAGCGCCGAGCAGGGCTCATCCAGCAGCAACACTTCCGGGCGGATCGCGATGCCGCGCGCAATGCAGAGACGCTGCTGCTGGCCGCCGGAGAGACTGTAACCGCTCTGATGCAGCTTGTCTTTGGTTTCATTCCACAGCGCCGCTTTGGTCAGCGCCCACTGCACCCGCTCATCCATGTCGGCGCGCGACAGCTTTTCAAACAGGCGGACCCCAAAGGCGATGTTGTCGTAAATCGACATCGGGAACGGCGTCGGCTTCTGAAACACCATGCCGACGCGGGCGCGCAGCAGCGCAATATCCTGCTGCGCCGCGAGGATGTTGTCGCCATCCAGCAGAATATCCCCTTCCGCGCGCTGCTCCGGGTAGAGCGAATACATCTTATTGAAGGTCCGCAGCAGGGTCGATTTACCGCAGCCCGAAGGGCCGATAAACGCCGTTACCTGATTTTTAGCAATATCCAGATTGATGTTCTTCAGCGCATGAAACTTGCCGTAATAGAAGTTCAGATTACGGACCTGAATTTTACCGGCTGATGCCGTCGCGATACTCATCATTCATCTCTCTTATACAGCGCCGCCGCGGCCGCGCCGGAAGTTAACCGTGTTTACCTTTGGCGAAAATCACCCGCGCCACGATGTTCAGCAGCAGCACGCAGAGGGTAATAATCAGCACGCCCGCCCAGGCCAGGCTCTGCCATTCGGCGAACGGGCTCATGGCGAATTTAAAGATGGTGACCGGCAGGTTCGCCAGCGGCTGCATCATGTCGGTGCTCCAGAACTGGTTCGACAGCGCGGTAAACAGCAGCGGCGCGGTTTCACCGGCGATGCGGGCAATCGCCAGCAGTACGCCGGTGATAATGCCGGAGACCGAGGCTTTCAGGGTGATCGCCGAAATCATCTTCCACTTGGGCGTGCCGAGCGCATAAGCCGCTTCACGCATGCTGTCTGGCACCAGCCGCAGCATGTTTTCCGTGGTACGAATCACAATCGGCACCTGCAACAGCGCCAGCGCAATCACCCCGGCCCAGCCGGAGAAGTGCTGCATCTTTGACACCACAATGGTGTAGACAAACAGCCCCACCACAATCGAGGGTGCCGACAGCAGAATGTCGTTAATAAAGCGGATCACCTCCGACAGGAACGATTTCCGGCCATACTCCGCCAGGTAGATCCCCGCCATAATGCCCAGCGGCGTCCCGAAGAAGGTGGACCAGAAAATCAGTAATCCGCTGCCGGCCAGGGCGTTCGCCAGGCCACCACCCGCCGTATTCGGCGGCGGCGTCGATTCGGTAAACAGGGACCAGGAGAGTCCATCAATCCCCCGCGATACGGTGGTAAACAGGATCCAGACCAGCCAGAACAGGCCAAACGCCATGGTCAGCAGCGACAGCGTCAGCGCTATCCTGTTCTTGGTGCTGCGCCAGGACTGCATTTTACGGCGTGACGCATCAAGTTCGGCGCGCGCCTGTACTTCCATCGTTGTCATGACCGCGCTCCTTCACTTTTCGCCAGGCGCATAATCATCAGTTTTGAAATCGCCAGCACGATAAAGGTAATAACAAACAGAATCAGCCCCAGCTCCATCAGCGCGGCCACATGCACCCCGGACTCCGCTTCGGCGAACTCATTGGCCAGTGCTGAGGTGATGCTGTTGCCCGGCATAAACAGCGAAGGGCTGTCGAGCTGGTAGGTGTTGCCGATAATAAAGGTCACCGCCATGGTTTCACCCAGCGCGCGCCCTAAGCCGAGCATAATGCCGCCAATCACACCATTTTTGGTGAACGGCAGCACGATGCGCCAGATGACTTCCCAGGTGGTGCAGCCGATGCCGTAGGCGGACTCTTTCATCATCACCGGCGTCTGCTCAAACACATCGCGCATCACCGAGGCGATATAAGGGATGATCATAATGGCCAGGATCACCCCCGCCGCCAGAATACCGATACCAAACGCCGGGCCGGAGAAGAGTTCGCCGACAATCGGAATGCCCGACATCACGTCGTTGACCGGGGTCTGGAAATATTCGGCAAACAGCGGGGCGAAAACAAACAGGCCCCACATGCCGTAAACAATGCTGGGGATCGCGGCCAGCAGCTCAATGGCAGTGCCCAGCGGGCGACGCAGCCAGCCTGGCGCGAGTTCAGTCAGAAACAGGGCGATACCAAAGCTCACCGGCACCGCGATAATCAGCGCGATGATCGAGGTGACAAGGGTGCCGTAGATGGGAACCAGCGCACCAAATTGTTCGTTGGGGGCGTCCCAGGTTTTGGTCCACAAAAAGGAGAAACCAAACTTCTGGATGCTGGGCCACGAGGAGATGATCAGGGAGACGATAATGCCGCCCATCAGCAACAGGACGATCAGCGCGGCCAGCTTCACCAGCGCACCGAAAATTCTGTCACCTTGTTTGCCTGGGGCTTTGAACGCCGGCTTGGTTGCAGCCATAGAAGTCTCAGTCTTCAGGAGTTATCAGGGCGGCGCTACGCCGCCCGTGGGGTCTGACCGGCGCATTATCCGGTCAGGGTCGGTCAATTACTGATAAAGCGCCTTACCAGAACTGTCTTTGATGTTAGCTTTCCAGGCCGCGCGGATCTGAGCCGTCACGCTCTCTGGCAGCGCGGCATAGTCGAGCGCGGTCGCGGTTTTGCCGCCATTTTTGTAGGCCCAGTCAAAGAACTTCAGCACTTCACTGCCTTTGGCCGCATTCGCCTGATCTTTGTAGATCAGAATGAAGGTGGTTGAGGAGATTGGCCACGCATCCGCGCCCTTCTGGAAGGTCAGATCCTGAGCGAACGATTTGCTCCAGTCTGCGCCTTTGGCGGCGTTGCTGAAGCTGGTTTCGCTCGGGGCGACCGGCTTGCCATCGGCATCCATCAGTCTGGTATAGGTCAGGTTGTTCTGTTTGGCGTAGGCGTATTCCACATAGCCGATTGAACCTGGCAGACGCTGAACAAAGGCGGCGACGCCGTCGTTGCCTTTACCGCCCAGACCCACCGGCCAGTTAACGGTGTTGCCTTTACCAATTTTGCTGTTCCACTCTTCGTTCACTTTCGCCAGATAGCTGGTGAAAACGAAGGAGGTGCCTGAACCGTCAGCGCGGCGTACCACGTTGATGTTGGTCTCTGGCAGTTTTACGCCCGGATTGAGTTTAGCGATCGCCGGGTCGTTCCACTTTTTGATGGTGCCGAGGTAGATGTCGCCCACGGTTTTGCCATCCAGCGTCAGCTGGCCCGATTTGATGCCCGGCAGGTTAACCGCCAGCACCACCCCGCCGATCACCGTCGGGAACTGGAACAGGCCATTTTTTTGCAGATCTTCATCTTTCATTGGCGCATCGGACGCACCGAAATCGACGGTTTTGGCGATGATCTGTTTCACGCCGCCCGATGAACCGATGCCCTGGTAGTTGATTTTGCTACCGGTGGCTTGCTGATACTCTGCTGCCCACTTGGCATAAACCGGCGCCGGGAACGTCCCGCCTGCGCCCGTCAGATCGGTGGCCGCATAAGCAGATACCGCGCTGACGGCAAAGGTGGCGGCGAGAATTCGGGCTACGGTGCTACGCATCAGTGTCATATTCCCTCCAGGGGAGAAAAGTCAGGCTCGGGGCCGTTTTAGTAAGAGTCAGTGATTGCTGCTGGAGGGAAAATAGGACAGTTTGATGACAGTGAAATGTACGAAATATGACAGTTATGTGACAGGGAGTGCAGCAGAATTGCGCTGACATTTTTCTGGTAAAGCCTTTTTGCACCAGTTTAATCGGCCAGGCAACGACCTGACCGTCAACAGGCTGATTAATGGTGTGGCGACACCTCAGGGCATTGATAAACCGGGAGCTTAGGAGGCTTTTTCGCTGGCGGCGTTACCTTAGGCTGTTCAGGGATCAGACCGGAAATCGCCTGAACAGGAACATTATAATTATTGATGACTATTGTAGGTTGCCTTTCGCCAGCAGGCGCATCAACAACCTTTTTTGGCGTATCGGATGGCGGCTCAACTAAGGGAGGTTCAGTCTGTTTATTCTCTTTGTCGGCTTTCAGGCATGATTCCGTTCTCATACCGCGAGCCAAATGGCGTGACTGACCGCGCATGTTATAGCCATCTTTGGGTAATTCAGCATAAACATACTCTCCATTATTGTTACAAAACCGGATGAAATGTTTATCGCCTGTGCCCCACAAAATATCGACCTGCTTAAGCGTTGCAGTAAATTCTCTCTCTTTACTATCTTTATTTAATGTTGTTAAGCCAGATAACTCTCTATCACAGCTTCTACAGGATAATTCGATTATTTCCTCGCTGTCTTTCTTCAGCAGAATTTCAATATTGGTTTTCCTGAAGCCCGCCATTTCCATGCTGTTTTTGACAAAATTATTCAAGCCAAACCAGCCCAAACAAGTATAAGCAATGAAATAAAACAAAAAGAATAGTAACAACGCTGCGAGGAAGTTAAAAGCTTTATAAATTGTGTAGGTATGAACACTGGTTGAAGGTGCTGATGGTAGTAACGCATTTTTTCCCAGCCGTGAAACAGGGAAATAGACAAATATCAGCCAAAACGATGCAGAAACCAGTGTAAGTAAAACACCCTGCCCCAGGAAAGACAATGAAGAATTATTTATTACGTGATCTTTATTTAAAAAATAGTTCACATATAAAACAACCAAAAAAGCCACGATAAAAAAAACGAAAAAAACAGAATTTTTCGTTGCTGCTTTTTTCTTTATCTGGCGCAAATCAGATATTAAAAAAGCATAATTGATTAAAATCACCCCAATCGAGACTGGAATAAAAAGGCGAAGGACAATAGCCAGAATAGCAAGAGAATTACCAAATGAAAGCCCATCCGGGGCATAATTAATAATATGGTAACAGTAATAATAGATAAAAGCGAAACCCACCACCGCCGATGATGAAAAAAATCCAGCTAAGAATTTTTTTAAACTATACACAATTTTCCCCAAGAGCGTGATTAGCCCGTAAAGATAAAAAGGCCCACCTGATTAGATGGGCCTTAAACATTATTCTACCGTAACCGATTTCGCCAGGTTACGCGGCTGGTCGACGTCGGTGCCTTTGATCAGCGCGACGTGATAAGAGAGTAACTGCAACGGCACGGTGTAGAAGATTGGCGCGATTACCTCTTCAACGTGCGGCAGCGGGATAATCTTCATCCCGTCACTGTCGCTGAAGCCCGCGTCCTGATCGGCAAACACATAGAGCAGGCCGCCGCGGGCGCGCACCTCTTCGATGTTGGATTTGAGCTTCTCCAGCAGTTCGTTGTTGGGTGCCACCACGATCACCGGCATATCCGCATCAATCAGCGCCAGCGGGCCATGTTTCAGCTCACCTGCGGCGTAGGCCTCCGCATGAATGTAGGAGATCTCCTTCAGCTTCAGCGCCCCTTCCATCGCAATCGGGTATTGATCGCCACGTCCCAGGAACAGCGCGTGATGCTTGTCAGAGAAGCCTTCCGCCAGGTTTTCAATCAGCTTATCCTGCGCCAGCATCTGCTCAATCCGGCTCGGCAGCGCCTGTAACGCATGGACAATCTCATGCTCGGTGTCGGCAGACATGCCTTTCAGCCGCCCCAGCTTCGCCACCAGCATCAGCAGCACCGCCAGCTGGGTGGTAAAGGCTTTGGTGGAGGCGACGCCGATTTCGGTGCCCGCTTTGGTCATCAGCGCCAGATCGGATTCGCGCACCAGTGACGAACCGGCCACGTTGCACACCGCCAGCGAGCCGAGGTAGCCCAGCTCTTTAGAGAGGCGCAGCGCCGCCAGGGTATCCGCCGTCTCACCCGACTGTGACAGGGTGATCAGCAGGCTGTTCCTGCGTACCGCGGATTTGCGGTAGCGGAACTCCGAGGCGATCTCAACATCACAGGGAATATTGGCCAGCGACTCAAACCAGTAGCGTGACACCATGCCGGAGTTGTAGGAGGTGCCGCAGGCGATAATCTGAATATGCTCCACCTGGCTCAGCAGCGCTTCTGCGCCCGCGCCCAGCTCGCTGAGATCGACCTGGCCGTGGCTGAAACGCCCGCTCAGGGTGCTTTTCAGCGCCATCGGCTGTTCGTAGATCTCTTTCTGCATGTAGTGACGGTAAATCCCTTTGTCACCGGCATCATATTGCAGGTTCGACTCGATCTCCGGGCGGGCGACGGTGTTGCCTTCGCGGTCAACGACCGTGACATCGCGACGGCTGATCTCGGCAATATCGCCCTCTTCCAGATAGATGAAGCGGCGGGTCACCGGCAGCAGCGCCAGCTGATCGGAGGCGATAAAGTTTTCGCCCATACCGCGGCCAATCACCAGCGGGCTGCCGGAACGGGCGGCCACCAGCAGCGACGGATCGCGGCTGTCCATGATCACCATGCCATAGGCACCGCGCAGCTGCGGAATAACGCGCAGCACCACTTCACGCAGCGAGCCGCCCTGCTTCTGCTCCCAGTGAACCAGATGCGCCACCACTTCGGTGTCGGTTTCTGAGACAAACACGTAACCGCGCGCAATCAGCTCAGCGCGCAGCGGCTCATGGTTCTCAATGATGCCGTTGTGCACGATGATAATGTGCTCAGAGACGTGCGGATGCGCATTGGCTTCCGATGGTTCTCCGTGCGTTGCCCAGCGCGTGTGCGCGATACCGGTGCCACCAATCAGCGGCTGCTGTTCAGCGGCTTCCGCCAGTTTCTGCACTTTGCCTAAACGGCGCAGGCGCGTGACGTGCCCCTGCCGATCGACCACGGCCAGACCAGCCGAATCATAACCGCGATATTCAAGACGACGCAGACCTTCCAGCAGGATCTCTGCAATATCGCGTTGTGCTACTGCACCAACAATTCCACACATAATGATGTTTTCCTGACTACATGGCTTTTCGCCACTTTCGTTGTCATGCGACCTGATTCCGGCTTTGCCGGTTCCCCGAGCCTTGTAGAGAGTGGGGATTATAGTTTTGGCACTGCACTGCATCGGCCCGCATAAAGCGGGCCGTTAAAAATTTATTTTTTCTTCACCGGACGCTGCCAGCTGGCTTTGTGGTTCTGCTCTTTGCGGTTGTAGACCAGACCCGCCTCAGTCACATCCTTCATGACGGTGGAGCCGGCCGCAATGGTAGCGCCTGCCGCGACGCTGACCGGTGCCACCAGTTGGGTATCCGAGCCGACAAAGACGTTATCGCCAATCACGGTTTTAAATTTGTTCGCGCCATCGTAGTTGCAGGTGATGGTGCCTGCGCCGATGTTCACGTTGTTGCCAATCTCGGCATCACCCAGATAGGAGAGGTGACCCGCTTTCGAGCCTTCACCGAGCCGCGCTTTTTTCATCTCGACGAAGTTACCGACGTGGGCGGCGTGCGCCAGTTCGCTGCCGGGACGCAGGCGGGCAAAAGGTCCGACGGTGCAGGCGGTGGCGAGATTTGCATCCTCGATCACCGAATAAGGACTGATTTCACAATCGTCGCCGATCACGCTGTTGCGGATGATGCAGCCCGCACCGATTCTGACGCGCGCGCCCAGCGTCACCTGACCTTCAATGATAACGTTGGTGTCGATTTCAACATCCCGGCCATGCGTCAGGGTGCCGCGCAGGTCAAAACGCGCCGGATCGCGCAGCATCACGCCCGCCAGCAGCAGACGCTCCGCCTGCTCAGCCTGATAAACCCGCTCCAGCTTCGCCAGTTGCAGGCGATTATTCACGCCGTCGGTTTCGCTGATGCGGGCCGGATGCACCGCCTCAATCCGGCGGCCCTCCTGGTGGGCCAGCGCGATAATATCGGTGATGTAATATTCGCCCTGCGCGTTGTTGTTGGTGAGCTGCGCCAGCCAGCGTTTTAAATCGCCGCCGCTGGCGATCAGAATGCCGGTGTTGATCTCATTGATGCTGAGCTGCGCCGGGCTGGCATCTTTCTGTTCGATAATCCCGACAATGGTGCCGTTCTCACGCACAATGCGGCCATAGCCGGTCGGGTCGTCCAGTACCACGGTGAGTAAACCAATACCGCCCTGCGGTTTCGCCTCACGCAGCCGCTCCAGTGTCGCCTGAGAGATCAGCGGCACATCGCCGTAGAGCATCATAATATCTTCATCATCGGCGAAGGCGGGCGCGGCCTGCTGCATGGCGTGGCCGGTGCCGAGCTGCTCGGCCTGCAATACCCAGTTGAGCGTGCTGTCGGTCAGGGTCGCTTTCAGGCGATCGCCGCCGTGACCATAAACCAGATGTATCTGCTGCGCCCCCAGCCCTTTGGCCGCGTCAATGACGTGCTGAACCATCGGCTTACCTGCCAGCGTATGCAGAACTTTAGGCAGATCGGAATACATACGGGTGCCCTTGCCAGCGGCCAGGATCACCACACTCATCGCACTGTTAGACATAACCATCCTGAGTGAATTTTTACGGGTGAAAGTAAAACGGTTTGAGGTTGAGATTACTACATTTTTCTCAGGCCGAAATTAGGCGGACGGGCAGATCGCGACTGACAGGCAAAAAAAATGCCAGCCCGAAGGCTGGCATTTCATGACGCATAAAGCTGGATTACATCGCTTTTTTGGTCAGTTCGATCACGCGCAGTTTGGCAATGGCTTTCGCCAGCTCGGCAGAGGCCTGAGCATAGTCCACGTCGCCGTGGCTGCTGTTCATGTGCTCTTCTGCTTTGCGTTTTGCTTCCAGGGCTCGCGCTTCGTCCAGATCGGTACCGCGGATAGCGGTATCGGCCAGAACGGTGCTGCTGCCCGGCTGCACTTCCAGCACGCCGCCAGAGAGGTAGATATACTCCTCTTCGCCGTGCTGTTTCACGATACGGATCATTCCAGGCTTAATGGCAGTCAGCAGCGGCGCATGGCCAGGGAAAATCCCCAGTTCACCTTCGCTACCTGACACCTGAATTTTCTGTACCAGACCAGAGAACAACTGCTCCTCTGCGCTGACCACATCCAGGTGATAAGTCATAGCCATAATCTTCCTCCCGGGAAACCGTTATTACAGTTTCTTCGCTTTTTCCACGGCTTCTTCGATGGCACCAACCATGTAGAAGGCCTGCTCTGGCAGGTGGTCAAACTCACCTTCCATGATGCCTTTAAAGCCACGGATAGTGTCTTTCAGCGAAACGTATTTGCCCGGTGAACCGGTGAATACTTCCGCAACGAAGAACGGCTGAGACAGGAAGCGCTGAATCTTACGCGCACGAGCCACCAGCAGTTTGTCGTCTTCAGACAGCTCATCCATACCGAGGATGGCGATGATGTCTTTCAGCTCCTGATAACGCTGCAACAGTGACTGCACGCCACGGGCAACATCATAGTGCTCCTGACCCACTACCAGCGGATCCAGCTGACGGCTGGTGGAATCCAGCGGGTCAACGGCCGGGTAGATACCCAGAGAGGCGATCTGACGGCTCAGCGTAACGGTTGAGTCTAAGTGCGCGAAGGTGGTTGCTGGTGACGGGTCAGTCAGGTCATCCGCAGGGACGTAAACGGCCTGTACGGAGGTGATTGAACCGGTTTTGGTGGAGGTAATACGCTCCTGCAACACACCCATCTCTTCTGCCAGCGTCGGCTGATAACCTACCGCAGAAGGCATACGACCCAGCAGTGCCGAAACTTCTGTACCGGCCAGGGTATAACGGTAGATGTTATCGATGAACAGCAGAACGTCGCGGCCTTCATCACGGAATTTTTCCGCCATGGTCAGACCGGTCAGTGCAACGCGCAGACGGTTACCCGGCGGCTCGTTCATCTGGCCATAGACCAGCGCAACTTTATCGATAACGTTAGAGTCGGTCATTTCGTGGTAGAAGTCGTTACCTTCACGGGTACGCTCACCCACACCGGCAAATACCGAGTAACCTGAGTGCTCAGCCGCGATGTTACGGATCAGCTCCATCATGTTAACGGTTTTACCGACACCCGCACCGCCGAACAGACCGACTTTACCGCCCTTGGCGAACGGACACATCAGGTCGATAACCTTGATGCCGGTTTCCAGCAGTTCCTGCGAGTTAGACTGATCTTCATAAGAAGGCGCCGCGCGGTGAATAGAGGCGATCTCTACTGCACTGCCGTCTTCTTCTTTCAGCTCGCCTTTCATGTCGATCGGCTCGCCGAGTACGTTCATGATGCGGCCCAGGGTCGCTTTACCGACCGGTACCTGAATCGGCTTTTGCAGGTCTTTAACGTCCAGACCACGCTTCAGGCCGTCAGACGTACCCATAGCGATGGTACGAACCACGCCGCCACCCAGCTGCTGCTGAACTTCCAGCACCAGACGCGCGTCACCATTCATCACCTCAAGGGCACTGTACACTGGCGGTACTGCGTCCTGAGGGAATTCGACGTCAACAACGGCGCCGATAATCTGGACAATCTTTCCAGTTGCCATCTTGAATCCTCTACCTAATTCCAAACCTGGTTAAACCGCGGAGGCTCCACCGACAATCTCGGTAAGTTCCTGGGTGATGCTGGCCTGACGAGCTTTGTTGTACACCAACTGCAACTCTTTGATCAGATTTCCGCCGTTGTCGGTTGCGGCTTTCATCGCCACCATACGTGCGGCCTGCTCACTGGCCAGATTTTCCACCACACCCTGATAAACCTGCGATTCGACATAACGGCGCAGCAGGGTATCCAGCAGCGCTTTCGGATCGGGCTCATACAGGTAATCCCAGGTCTTCGCCTTCATCTCTTCTTCACCTTCCGCTGACGGTAACGGCAGCAGTTGGGTGATGGTCGGAGTCTGAGACATGGTGTTATTGAATTTGTTACTGACGATCATCAACCTGTCGATGCGGCCTTCATCATAAGCCTGCAACATCACTTTTACCGGGCCAATCAGGTCAGACAGGGCAGGTTTATCGCCCATGCCGCTGACTTGCGCCACGATGTTGCCACCCACAGCGTTGAAGAATGAGGCCCCTTTTGAACCGATAATCGACAGATCGCTCTGCACGCCTTTATCGGACCAGGACTTCATATCCGCCAGTAATTTTTTGAACAGGTTAATGTTCAAACCACCACAAAGCCCGCGGTCTGTAGAAACGACCAGGTAGCCGACGCGCTTCACGTCGCGCTCTTCCAGGTAAGGGTGCTTGTATTCCAGATTACCCAACGCAAGGTGACCAATCACTTTGCGCATGGTTTCTGCATACGGACGGCTGGCCGCCATGCGTTCCTGCGTTTTACGCATCTTGGAGGCGGCGACCATTTCCATCGCTTTGGTGATCTTCTGCGTATTTTTTACGCTTCCAATCTTGCTTCGTATCTCTTTTGCGCCGGCCATTAGCTTCTCCTCAAAGCCTTGCGGCCTGCCTTTTCAGACAAGCCGCCAGACATTACCAGGACTGGGTTGCTTTAAACGTCTCGAGCAGGCCTTTCAGCTTGGCTTCGATGTCGTTATTAAAGTTACCCGACTGGTTGATTTCAGCCATCAGCTCAGCGTGGTCGCGATCGGCGAAGGCCAGCAGCGCAGCTTCAAAGCTGCCAATTTTTGCCAGTTCAACGTCGTTCAGATAGCCACGCTCTGCGGCGAACAGCACCAGACCCTGCTGCGCGACAGACATCGGCGCATACTGTTTCTGCTTGAGCAGCTCGGTCACTTTCTGACCGTGGCTCAGCTGTTTGCGGGTTGCATCATCCAGATCGGAGGCGAACTGCGAGAACGCCGCCAGTTCACGATACTGTGCCAGCGCGGTACGGATACCACCGGACAGTTTCTTGATGATCTTGGTCTGGGCTGCACCACCGACACGCGATACCGAAATACCTGGGTTAACCGCCGGACGAATACCGGAGTTAAACAGGTTCGATTCCAGGAAGATCTGACCATCGGTAATCGAGATTACGTTGGTCGGAACGAACGCAGAAACGTCGCCCGCCTGGGTTTCGATGATTGGCAGCGCGGTCAGTGAACCGGTTTTACCTGTCACTGCGCCATTAGTGAAACGCTCAACGTAGTCAGCGGTGACACGTGATGCACGTTCCAGCAGACGGGAGTGGAGATAGAACACGTCACCAGGGAAAGCTTCACGACCTGGTGGACGACGCAGCAGCAGAGAAATCTGACGGTAAGCGACAGCCTGTTTAGAGAGGTCATCGTAAACGATCAGTGCATCTTCGCCGCGGTCGCGGAAGTATTCGCCCATCGCACAACCGGCGTAAGGAGAGAGATATTGCAGCGCAGCGGATTCAGACGCAGAGGCCACCACAACGATGGTGTTCTGCAACGCGCCATGCTCTTCCAGCTTACGTACCACGTTAGAGATGGTAGAGGCTTTCTGACCAATCGCCACGTAGACACACTTGATGCCGGAGTCGCGCTGGTTGATGATCGCATCGATCGCCATCGCGGTTTTACCGGTCTGACGGTCACCGATGATCAGCTCACGCTGGCCACGGCCGATTGGAATCATCGCATCGACGGACTTATAACCGGTCTGAACCGGCTCGTCGACGGACTGACGGTCGATAACGCCTGGTGCAATCACTTCAACCGGTGAGAAACCGTCGTTGTCGATTGCGCCTTTACCGTCGATAGGTGCACCCAGGGTGTTCACCACGCGGCCCAGCAGGCCACGGCCTACCGGTACTTCCAGAATACGGCCAGTACACTTAACCTTCATGCCTTCGGCGAGGTCAGCGTAAGGACCCATCACCACTGCACCTACCGAGTCACGCTCGAGGTTCAGGGCGATAGCGTAACGGTTGCCCGGCAGGGCAATCATCTCACCCTGCATCACATCGGCCAGGCCGTGTACGCGGATGATACCGTCACTTACAGAAACAATCGTACCTTCGTTGTGAGCTTCACTCACGACATTGAACTGAGCAATGCGCTGCTTGATCAGTTCGCTGATTTCGGTGGAATTCAGTTGCATATGCTCCAGTCCCCTTAAGACTGCAAGACGTCAGCCAGACGGTCAAGACGGCCGCGTACGCTGCCATCAATAACCAGATCACCCGAACGGATGATCACGCCTGCCATCACAGACTTATCAATTTTGCAATTCAGCTTAACTTTGCGTGACAGACGTTTTTCCATCGCGGCGCTGATTTTGGTCAGCTGGTCGTCACTCAGCGTACTGGCGGAGATAACATCAACTTCAGCGGTGGCTTCATGAGCGTCACGCAGTTCGATGTATTGGGCCAGTACAGCCGGAAGCGCTGTCAAACGTCCGTTTTCCGCCATCACCTTAATCAGGTTCTGCGCGGGTTCATCCAGTTGATCACCACAGACTGCGTTAAACGACGCTGCCAGCGCTTCAGGGGCTAATGCACCTGAGAGCAGATCAGCCATCTGTTCATTGCGAGCCACTTCTGCGGCAAACGCCAGCATCTGTTGCCAGCGTTCAATACTTTGATGCTCAACAGCAAAGTCAAAAGCTGCTTTGGCGTAGGGGCGAGCTACAGTAATCAGTTCAGACATCAGCCCCTCCCTCCTTACAGTTCAGCGACCAGTTTATCAACGATGTCGCTGTTAGCAGCTTCATCCACGGAACGTTCGATGATCTTCTCGGCACCGGCCATTGCCAGCATCGCGACGCGCGAACGCAGTTCTTCGCGAGCACGTTTGCGTTCGGCGTCAATTTCCGCCTGCGCTTGTGCCACGATGCGATTACGTTCGTTTTCAGCTTCGGTTTTCGCTTCGTCCAGAATCTGCGCGCGACGCTTGTTCGCTTGCTCGATAATGACCTGGGCTTCTTCTTTAGCTTTTTTCAGCTGGTCGGTCGCATTGGCCTGCGCGAGATCCAAATCTTTTTTCGCACGTTCAGCAGAAGCAAGGCCTTCAGCAATTTCTTTCTGGCGCTTTTCGATGGCAGCCATAATCGGCGGCCATACGTACTTCATGCAGAACGCGACAAACAGGATGAACGCGATAGCCTGGCCGAGGATTGTTGCATTAATGTTCACAGCACAATGCCTCTAGATTGAGTATTTAACTTTTCTGCCGTTATCAGCGATAAGCGGCAGAATCCGTTCACCCTTGCACACTGTGCGCTGAGTGAACACAGGGCTTTAGGCGACAGCAAACATCACGTACAGACCCAGACCAACAGCGATCATCGGGATTGCATCCACCAGACCCATTACAACAAAGAACTGCGTGCGCAGCAGAGGAATCAGGTCAGGCTGACGAGCAGCGCCTTCCAGGAATTTTCCTCCGAGGATGCCGATACCGATCGCAGCACCGATTGCCGCCAGGCCCATCATCACAGCGGCAGCCATGTACAGCAGATCCATATTCAGGTTTTCCATGACAGTCTCCAGTTTGTTTCAGTTAAATGCTCCCTTCATCTTCCGGGCTTCAGCGGCGTGCGCTGCCACCCGGAATCAGGAGGGAAAGTAGTGTTGAAAAAAAATCAATGTTCTTCAGATGCCATCGACAGATAGACAATCGTGAGGACCATGAAAATGAAAGCCTGTAGCGAAATGATCAGGATGTGGAAAATGGCCCACGGCACATTCAGCACCCACTGCGACCACCACGGCAACAGACCGGCAATAAGGATAAAGATCAGCTCACCCGCATACATGTTACCGAACAGTCGTAAACCCAGTGATACCGGTTTAGACAGCAGGCTCACACCTTCCAGAATCAGGTTGATCGGGATGAAGATCGGGTGATTAAAAGGCTGCAGCGTCAGCTCTTTCGTGAAGCCGCCAATGCCTTTCATTTTGATGCTGTAGAACAGAATCAAAATAAATACGCCCAACGCCATAGATAGCGTGATGTTCACGTCTGCTGACGGCACGACGCGCAGCGCCGGCAGGCCCAGCCAATGCTCACCGATATACGGCAGCAGATCGATAGGCAGCAGATCCATGAAGTTCATCAGAAAGACCCAGACAAAAATTGTCAGAGCCAGCGGGGCGATAAGTTTACTCTTACCGTGATACATGTCGCGCACGTTGTCATCGACAAAGCCGACAACCAGTTCGATAGCCGCCTGCATTTTCCCTGGCACACCGCTGGTGACGCTTTTCGCCACGCTACGGAACAACACCAGGAAGATCACTCCCAGCACCAGAGAGAAAAACATGGAATCGATATTTAATACCCAGAACGTCGCGGGAACGTCGTGCGGATTCACTAACTCGAAAGTACGCAGGTCCAGCTGAAGGTTGTTCAGATGGTGACCTATGTATTCTTGCGGAGTAGAGATTTCTCCTGCAGCCATGATGCCTCTTACCCTTTGTTGTTAATTACCGCCGGTGCCAACATCTGTACCACCAGCACCGATAACCAGGTTATTCCGACCGGCCAGAAAACCGCTCCGAATAGACCCAACGCCACAATGAGCAAAATGATGGTCGCGAACACTTTGGCTATTTCACCCAAAGCGAAGCTCCACGCGACTCGCCCCGAAGCTGGGGGTTGCCCCTGCAGGCGCCAGGCTAAAAACAAAAACAACACGTTCGGCAGCCAGGCTGCCGCTCCGCCAGCCAGAGCAGAAACACCCCAGGTGACATCTTTAAGAGCAAAGAGCACGCCGATGATGACTATCGTCACCAGCTGAATCATCAGCACCGTTCTGGCGAATTTCACACTGTAAAGAGACACTGACATGACGCTGATACTCTCCTGCCCCGTAAGGGGTATGTCGCGTGTCGTATAAGACTGCCTTTGCGCAGTTGAGTCAAGCAGCAAAAGCCGTGCAAATTATACGGGCCGCACCTGCGATTTCAATCAGTAAGTAGCGAAAAGGTGAACAATTATTTAAATTTCTTTCCAGAGCACTCTTTTTTGAAATTTCAGCCCGCGGCAAAGGGTTGTTATCTGCCGTAAAATTCACGCAGAATGGCCGGTTAAAGCGTGCTTTAGATCACATAATAAGCACCTGTGGCGCTCTGAATTTTGCTTAACGGCTATTTAAGAAAAATCTGTTAACATAAAAAACACAGTAAAATCAATTACATGAAATTAACCCTCTGCATTGAAAAGGCTATTTCTGCCGAAAACAGGCTATTGACATCGAACAGTGGTTGAAAATCATAAAATTGATATTATGTACGCAGAGTTATTACCACGATATATTTTCAGCCGTGACTACTTTTATTCGGCAGCCCGGCTATACAAGTGATATTTCTGCTAAACAAATGTGAATTAAACGTTAAATGTAACAGAGCTTTTCGGATAGTTTCCGTCGGCTTTTTTAACCTGTCGCCCTGCTGAGCTTAATAAAAATCTTTTATTGATAGCGCATCATCTGCGCTTTTTTCAGCCGTCGGCAGAGCCGGAAAATCCCTGTTAACCGCAAGCCTGTTCGCGGCCAATTATCACCAGATGACGATCGCCCTCTAACCGGGGCACGTTCAGCTTAACCACCTGTGACACATAGCCTGCCGGTAACGCGGCGATCTCATCGTCCGGGCGCACCCCTTTCAGGGCGAAAAAGCGCCCTTCTGCCCCGGGCAGATGGTGACACCAGTTCACCATATCGGTTAGCGAAGCGAACGCCCGGCTGATCACGCCATCAAACGGCGGTTCGGCCGGAAACGCCTCAACCCGGCTCTGCACCGGCTCAATGTTAGTGAGTCCTAACTCATGCTGAACCTGGCGCAGGAAGCGGACCCGCTTACCGAGACTGTCGAGCAGCGTAAAGTGGGCATCGGGCATCACGATAGCCAGCGGAATGCCTGGTAAGCCCGGTCCGGTGCCGACATCAATAAAGCGGGAGCCTGTAAGATGCGGAGCGACCACGATGCTGTCGAGAATATGGCGAACCAGCATCTGCTGCGGGTCGCGCACCGAGGTCAGGTTGTAGGCTTTGTTCCACTTGTCCAGCAGGCCGACATAGGCTACCAGCTGCTGTTTTTGTTGATCGGAAAGAGAAATACTGGCTGCCTGTAGCAGCGACGTGAGTGTGTTGATCACAGCATAAGTCCATTCAGCGGGGGCGGGATAACCCGCCCCGTTTCAAATCAGGCGCTTTTGCGCAGCAGACCCTGTTTTTTCAGATAGATAAGCAGAATTGAGATCGCCGCCGGGGTAATGCCGGAGATGCGCGTCGCCTGACCGATAGAGGTCGGTTTGTGATCGTTCAGCTTGGCGATCACCTCATTCGAGAGTCCGTTCACCTGGCGATAGTCCAGCTCAACCGGTAACAGGGTGTTCTCGTTACGCAGCTGGCGATCGATCTCTTCCTGCTGACGCGCGATGTAACCTTCATATTTGACCTGGATTTCAACCTGCTCGGCCGCCTGCTCATCCGCCAGCGCCGGACCAAAGCTCTCCAGCGTCATCAGTTTCAGATAGGTCAGCTCAGGGCGACGCAGCAGATCTTCGCCGCTCGCTTCTTTGGTCAGCGGCGCGCTGAGCACCGTGTTCACCTCAGCGACGTGCTCCGATTTCGGATGCACCCAGATGTCGCGCAGGCGCTGACGCTCCTGTTCAATCGCTTCCAGCTTCTGATTGAAACGCGCCCAACGCGCATCATCGACCAGACCCAGCTCACGGCCGGTTTCGGTCAGACGCAGATCGGCATTGTCCTCGCGCAGCATCAGACGGTATTCGGCGCGGGAGGTGAACATCCGGTAAGGCTCTTTGGTGCCGAGCGTGCAGAGATCGTCAACCAGCACGCCGAGATAGGCCTGATCGCGACGCGGTGCCCAGCCCTCTTTATCCGCTGACTGGCGAGCCGCATTCAGACCGGCCAGCATCCCCTGCGCTGCCGCTTCTTCGTAGCCGGTGGTGCCGTTGATCTGTCCGGCAAAGAACAGGCCGTGAATAAATTTACTCTCCAGCGTCGGTTTGAGATCGCGCGGATCGAAGAAGTCATACTCGATGGCATAACCCGGACGCACGATCTTCGCGTTCTCCATGCCCTGCATCGACCGGACGATCTGCATCTGCACGTCAAACGGCAGGCTGGTTGAGATACCGTTCGGATAGATCTCATTGCTGGTCAGCCCTTCCGGCTCCAGGAAGATCTGATGCGAGTTGCGATCGGCAAAGCGCATGACTTTGTCTTCGATCGACGGGCAGTAACGCGGGCCGATCCCTTCGATGATCCCGGCATACATCGGACTGCGATCGAGGTTGTTGCGGATCACCTCATGGGTTTTCTCATTGGTATGGGTGATCCAGCACGGCACCTGTTGCGGATGCTGTGCGGCACTGCCCATGAATGAGAACACCGGCATCGGGTTGTCACCATGCTGCGGCGTCAGTACGGAAAAATCGATAGAGCGCGCGTCAATACGCGGCGGCGTGCCGGTCTTGAGGCGGTTAACCCGCAGCGGCAGCGCACGCAGTCGTTTTGCCAGCGGAATGGACGGGGGATCGCCAGCGCGACCGCCACTGTAGTTGTCCAGTCCGATATGAATTTTGCCGTCCAGGAAGGTGCCGACGGTGAGTACTACGGTTTTGGCGCGGAACTTCAGCCCCATCTGGGTGACGGCACCCACGACCCGATCGTTTTCCACGATCAGATCGTCGACCGCCTGCTGAAAGATCATCAGATTGGGCTGGTTCTCCAGCGCGGTCCGCACCGCCTGGCGATAGAGCACGCGATCGGCCTGTGCACGGGTCGCCCGCACAGCCGGCCCTTTGCTGGCGTTTAGTATCCTAAACTGGATGCCCGCCTGATCGATCGCATGGGCCATCAGCCCCCCCATGGCATCCACTTCCTTCACCAGATGTCCTTTGCCAATGCCACCAATCGCCGGGTTACAGGACATTTGTCCAAGCGTATCAATGTTATGGGTGAGTAACAGGGTTTGCTGACCCATTCGGGCCGCCGCCATTGCGGCTTCGGTGCCCGCATGACCACCACCAATTACGATGACGTCAAAAGGATCCTGATAAAACATGAAGTGGTACCTCGGTTGATGAACGTGCAGGATCGTCGTCCTGGGGCGTGGATTCTACTCAAATTCCGTCTGGGGTGAAAGCCGCGGGATCGTCAGGTTTTAAAAGAAAGGATCTTAGATCTGTATATGATCTTTCTGTTAGATCTCTTATTAGGATCGCCGGTTTCTGTGGATATGTGCCAGAACCGCTTCCATTACAGGATATTAGCCAGGATCACTAGCTGTGAATGATCGGTGATCCTGATCCGTATAACCTGAGATCAAAATGGGCTGTTATCCACAGCTCAAAAAAGATACGACGGTTGTTCTTTGGATAACTACCGGTTATACGCAGTAAAATAGGGTAGTTATCCACAAAAGAAACGTCGATGAAAGAGCAAAATCAGCATCTTTCACTGGGGATCGTGGCTATTTCGCGATCCCCGACCGGCTTCAGATCGCGTTTTTCCACTCTGTCAGCCAGGCTTCAGCCGGATCTTCAGGGATCTCATGTTCCAGCACATCAATTTCCAGACGATCGCCGATCCGCTGCGCACCCTGGGCGATCAGCAGTGCCTCTATCTGGCGGATCGCGCCGCAGAAGAGATCATATTCATGATTACCGAGTCCGACCGCACCAAAACGCAGCTGCGAGAGATCGGGCTGGCTTTCACTGATGGCTTCGAACAGCGGCAGCAGATTGTCAGGAATATCGCCTGCGCCGTGGGTTGAACAGACGACCAGCCAGATGCCTTCATGCGGCAGCTCATCCAGCGCCGGGCCATGCAGCATCTGCGTTGAGAAACCCGCTTCCTGTAACTTTTCTTCCAGATGCTCAGCCACATACTCGGCACTGCCCAGAGTACTGCCACTGATTAAGGTAATATCGGCCATCTTGCTCTCCTGGAGATTAAGGCGAGCATTGTACGCTGTGATCAAGCGGTGATCCACCTGTGGAAAACAGGGTTAATAGATCGGGAGAAACGAACGCAGCCGTTGTCAGCCGCCGCGTTCGTCCGGGATAAGGTTGTGCACAGGAGAAGAGAAGATCAGGGTTTGATGGTTCGCATGATCGGGTTTTGCAGCGAGATCAGGGTTTCTGTCGACTGAATCTCATCGATGGTCTGGATCTTGTTGATCAGCACCTGTTGCAGGGCATCAATGGAACGACACATCACTTTAATAAAGATGCTGTAGTGGCCGGTGGTGTACCAGGCCTCCACCACTTCATCCAGCGCATCGAGTTTACTCAGCGCCGCCGGATAATCGCGGGCGCTCTTCAGGATGATGCCGATAAAACAGCAGACATCAAACCCCAGCTGGCGCGGATCAATATCAACCCGGGTGCCGAGTATGATGCCCGCCTGCTTCATCTTTTCTACCCGCACGTGAATGGTGCCGGGACTGACGTTGAACTGTTTGGCCAGCTCGGCATAAGCGGTACGCGCATTGTCCAGCAGCGCATTCAGAATGCCGCGATCCAGGTTATCGAGCTGCAGATGTTCGGCCATGGCCATCCTCGTTATCGGTCTGCTTGAGTGAACAAGGGTGAATGTGCAGCAAAAGCGCGGTTCAGGCAAGGATCGGCAGCGACGGGCGCCGCTGCCGGTTCGCTTAGCGTTTGCGCCAGACCGTGACCTGCGCCAGCGTATGCTGGAACTTGCGCGCCGTTTCCCGGATGACAAACGGCTGATCCTGCGGTTCAGCCAGCAGATCGAACTCCGCCGCCAGCAGCCGTTGCAGCGCCTGGAGCGTCGTCAGCGCCTCGCCATTCTCGCGCACGCCGCCCAGCCAGTTCTCTTTCGGCGTGAAATCCTCCAGCCAGGTGTAGGGCGAGGAGAGCAGCAGAATGCCGCCCGGACGCAGCATCGGCGTCACATCCCGCAGAAAACGCGCCGGCTGACGCAGGCGATCGATCAGGTTGGACGCGAGCACCAGATCGTAACGGCCCGGTTGCGGTTTAAGGTTGCAGGCGTCGCCCTGCATAAACTGGATCCGCTGCGCCAGCTCGCCATCCAGCGCGAAGTCTTTCAGCCGCGCCTGACGATACTCCACCAGCTCGCCCTCCTGCGGCAGCAGATAGCGGAAATCTTCCCCGCTGGCCAGTTGCAGCGCCACATCAATAAAGCGCGCCGAGTAATCCATCCCGGTCACCCGATCAAAATGGCGGGCCAGCTCAAAACTGGCGCGACCGGTGGCGCAGCCAATATCCAGCGCGTCGCCGCGCGCCGTGGTGTAGTTCAGCGCCAGTTTCACCAGGCTTTCAGCATAGTTATCCACGCCGAAATAGCGCGGGCCATACTGGAAGTCGAGATACTGCGACACCATCGCGTCAGATTCATACGGATTCAGCGTCATGGTCTCCTGATGGCTGGAGACCACGTAACGGAAACCGGCATGCTGGAAGAAGTGACGGCGGAAAGCATAGCGCGCCGATTTCAGCGCCTCGTTGCCGGTTGAGATCCAGCTGCCGCCTTTGATCAGCGAATGTTTGCCATCAAAAGTCGGGGTGGAGAAGTCGTCATAGAGCGGATGGACTTTGAAGCCTTCAAAGCCGTTGGTCGGCGTGGTGGTCCACTGCCAGACGTTGCCGACAATATCGAAAAACTCGCCCTGGGCGAAGAGATCGACCGGGCAGGACGAGGCCCAGTAAGCCAGGTTAATGTTGCCTGGCGCCCGTTCCCAGTCCGGCTGATCGCCCGCCACCTGTTCGCGCAGCTGAGCCCACTCCGCTTCACACGGCAGCTGAACCGGCAGGCCGGTCTCTGCGGCTTTCCAGCGGCAGAAGGCCGCCGCTTCCAGCTGGTTGACCTCGGCTGGCCAGTCCCACGGCATCGCCACTTCTTCGCACATCAGACGCAACTTAAGCTGATCGGGCATCGCAGGCGTGCCGACCCAGAACGTCGGCATCTCCGCTTTGGCAAACTGACACCAGCCCCAGCCCTCATCATCCCACCAGCGGACGTCCTGATAACCGCCCGCCTCGACGAAGGTCAGGAACTCCGCGTTGCTGACCAGCATTTTGCTGGCCTGGAACGGTTGCAGGGTGATCTGCTGGCGGCCATATTCGTTATCCCAGCCATAGGTATCATCGGTTTTGCCCAGCGTCACGCTGCCGCCTGGCATCGGCAGCAGCGCGTTCGCGGGCACCTCCTCGCGCTGGTGGCGCGCCAGCGGACAGATCGGCCACGCCGCCTGGGGTTGCACCCACTCCACCGGCAACTGGCGGATCAGGACGCTGGAGGTTTCCAGATGGATGCGCTCATGCTCAATCCCCATCAGGATCACCCAGGCCGGGCTCTCCCAGGTAATCGGCAGCGTGAGCGGCATGCTCTGGATCAGATCGCTGACCAGCGCTTTGACGCGGCTGCGGTAGTGGCGCACCTCATCAATGGTCGGCCATTCATAGTGGCTGTCGTTGAGATCGTCCCAGCTCATCTCATCGACGCCAATCGCCATCATCGCTTCGATGCGATCGTCCAGACGCGCATCGATATAGCGCCCGGCCATCAGCTTATTAATGTAGAAGGTGGCGGTATGACCGAAATAGAAGATCAGCGGATGGCGCAGCGGAATGGCTTTGGTAAACCAGCCCTGCGGATCGGCCAGACAGGTAAACAGGTTTTCGTACTGCTCCCAGGTCTGATGAAAATAGGCCAGCAGCTCGGCACGTTTTTGTTCAATGTTCTGGCCGGAGAGCAATAGCGTTCGCGTCGGCGCAGGCAGATCGCGGTGAGGTTGAGCAAGCGTCACAGGAAGCTCCAGATTGCTGAGTAAGTGAAACGGCAATTTACTATAGCAAATGTGGATTTCTGTCTGGGGCGTTAACGACGCCAGTGACGTAACAGGCGGCTTTTCATCCCGGTGTCGAAGCGCCAGATATGGTCGAAGATGCGCAGAATACCTGGCTTTCCGTGGGCGGACATCGCCACGGCGTGAAAACGTTGCTGATTATGTCGCTGACGTTTTTTGATTGCCCCAATCACCTCTTCCGGCAGGCGCTGGGCAATAAAATCGGAGACGATCACCGCATCGGCTTCCTGCCAGAGCGGGCCTTCCATGCGGGTGACCACCGAAGAGAGACAGGCCGCCAGATCGGTGCCGCCGCGGAAGCGCTGACTGAGAAAGCGGATCGCCTGTTCCAGCCCGTCATCGCCGGTGAGTTCGTAGCCGATCACCTCATGCGCGAACAGCATAATGTAGCAGCGACGGCGATCGGCCAGCGCGATCCTGAGCAGCGCCAGACAAAACGCTTTGGCACAGCGCTCGTTGAAACCGCCCATTGAACCGGAGGTATCGACACAGACAATAAAAGGTCCGCGCGGCTGCTCTTCCTGCTGCTGGTGGCTGGCCGGGCGCATCGTCACCTTTTCATGCCAGGCGTCCCCCTGTAGCTTGTAGGTCAGCAGCCGCTTCTCCACCAGCCGCCGGTAAAACTCCAGCTCCAGCTCGCTGATGCTCAGCGCGGCCAGCTCCGGTGGCAGCAGTCGCAGCACGTCGTCGCTCTGATGAATGCCGCTGACCTCTTCCGGTACGGCCGCCGGTTCCTGCACCATCTGGTGAAACGCCTCCATTGGCGCATCCTGCGACGGCACCGATTTGGCTTCGCGGCTGCGTCCGAGCTGCTGTGCCAGCTTCAGCAGCTCCGGTTGCTGCGCCAGAAAATCGCCATATTGCAGCATCAGCTGAGAGTCGCCCGGCTGAAGCGAGGCTTTACTCATGTCCCACAACCGGCCTGCGGCGGCTTCATCGTCGTCACCGAGGATCGGCGCAAGCTGGCCGCTCAGCGCCATGCGCTGTTGCAGTTCCGCCAGCAGGCGTTCGCGCTGCTGCTCCAGCAGTTGCTGATTCAGCGTCAGGGTCTGTAAGGTCAGGCTAAGCCGCCAGCGCTGTAAAAAAAGCTGGTGCTGCGCGCTGCTGAGATGGCTGACATCGGTGTGTTGCAGCAGCCGGCGGGCTTCATCCATAAAGGGAGAAGGCAGGCTTTCCAGCGTCTGGAGTGTGGCGGCCAGCTGCTGGCTGAACTCACGATCGCTGAGCAGCTGTACCCGCTGGAACAGCTGAAACTCCTCAGCCAGCGTGGCCGGAACCGGCGTGGTTTTAAGTTCCGCGCTGATTTCTGCTTTCCAGCGTGGCACATCGCGCAGCAGCGCTTTTTTCAGTCCGGGGAATTTTTCAAAAAACAGCGCGAGTTGTGGCGACGCCAGCAGGGCAATAATCAGCTCTTCAATCAGTTCGCTTTCACCCACCGAGAGCAGCGTACTGAGCGTATCCAGAGAGATCATTTACGCGCCTGTTTGAGCTGTTCCGCCACATCCTGAAGGCTGGTTTCAACCCGTGCCAGCCAGTCATCGCTGATAAACAGACAGCGCTGATGCTGACTGAAGAGATGGCGCTGTGACCGCAGTTCACTCTCCAGCGCATCCAGTGCCTCGGTTATCTCACCGGGCATCGGCTCGCTGTGGCTGACGCCGGGCAGCGTCAGCCGGGAAGATTGCAGGCTGACATCACGGATGGTGAGACAGTGCTGCGCATCGACCTGAAGATCCAGGCTCTGGGCAAAGCCGATACCGTTGAGCTTGCCGCGCACCTCGCCACCTTTTTGCAGCCACTGCGTCAGGGCATCACGGGCGATGACCAGATGAGTCACCTGCATGTCATGCAGCATCAGCGGCTTTTGCAGCATCAGCGTCAGCTGTTCGTCGGTAAAACTTTCCGGCAGCTCATAATGCGGCTTGCGGCTGAACATGCCGCTGTGTTTTTCCAGCGTGATCGCCTGCGCGATACTCTGCTGCTGTTGCAAAGCCAGGCGGCGCGCTTTTATCTGCTGTAATCTGAGCAGCATCGGCTGCTGCTGCCAGGCGTGCTGCGTCATCAGCTGGTCGATTTCGCGCTCCAGCAGCTGCATAGAGGCGACATCGTGCCACAGGCAATCTTTCAGCAGGATCAGATCTATCGGCGCAATGGCGGTGCGCCCGCTGTAAAAGGCGCTGGCCTGCAACAGATGAATCGCTTTCTTCCAGCGACGGTCGGAAATGTAGGGGGCGGCGGGCTGGCTCTCCAGCTGCTGGCGCAACTGATAGATCAGTTCGAACACCGGGTCGGGCAGTCCGACCTGGCTGATGCCGAGCTGCCACTGGGCATACTCTTCATCGCTGATGCGCAGGGATTCCGCCACCGGATTGGTATGCTCATCCTGCTGGTGGGTCAGCATGCTGCGGAAGTTCTGCTTTTCATGGACGTTATCCAGCCACAGGCGGATCAACATCCGGTCATAGAGCGCTTCCAGGCCGCTGTCCGCTTCCGGCAGTTCGTTGGAGGCGGTGACCAGTAGCCGCATCGGGATGGTCTCTTCGCTGTCGCCGTTGCGGAAGCGGCGTTCGTTGATGGCGGTCAGCAGGGTGTTGAGGATGGCCGGACCGGCTTTCCAGATCTCATCCAGAAAGACAATTTCCGCGTCGGGCAGATACCCTTTGGTCAGACGCTGATAGCGCCCTTCATCTTTCAGCGCCTGAATGGATAGCGGACCAAACACCTCTTCCGGCGTGGAGAAGCGGGTCATCAGATATTCAAAGGCGCGGGCGTGCTGAAAGGCATATTTGAGGCGGCGGGCAATCAGGCTCTTGGCGATGCCGGGCGGCCCCAGCAGGAACACGCTTTCACCGCTTAACGCCGCCAGCAGGCAAAGGCGAATAGCGTGATGCCGCTCATAAAGGCCTTTTTCTAACGCATTGCTAAGGCGAGAAATTCTTTCTGCCAAAAGATGGGGTTGAGCCATAATCACATCAATGTCCTTACAATCGTCGGGCCGCCGCGCTTAAGCAAGCGCCTTACTCTATAGATCATCATGCGTGAAAGCGTTGATAGCTGTCAGCTTTTTTGTTTCAGAAGGTTTGCTGTAAAAAAGCGTCGGCAAATGGCGCTTCAGCGGGTAAAACCGCCCTGTCACGCAGTCAGGCAGACGAAGCGGGGATAGGAATTTTCAGCAATACGTGCATACTGTGCGCTTTTTGATGGCCTGAGCGAGAGGTGTTGACGCCTCTTAGACTCCAACAAAAGATAACTCTATGAGCTCGGATAATAAGCAGTCGCTTGGCGGTTTAACGCTGGCCGCTATTGGTGTGGTTTACGGGGATATTGGTACCAGTCCGCTCTATACCCTGCGTGAATGTCTCTCAGGGCAGTTCGGCTTCGGCGTCGAGCGGGACGCGGTTTTTGGCTTTCTGTCGCTGATTTTCTGGCTGCTGGTGCTGGTGGTCTCGCTGAAATATATCAGCTATGTGATGCGCGCCGATAACGCCGGTGAAGGCGGGATCCTGACCCTGATGTCGCTGGCGGGGCGTCATACCGGTGCGCGCGCGACCGCGGCGCTGGTGATCATGGGGCTGATTGGCGGCAGTTTCTTCTATGGCGAGGTGGTGATCACCCCGGCGATTTCGGTGATGTCAGCCATTGAAGGGCTGGAGATAGCCGCGCCCTCGCTGGACCCCTATATTGTGCCGATGTCGATTGCGGTCCTCACGCTGCTGTTTGCGATTCAGAAACATGGCACCGGGATGGTGGGCAAGCTGTTCGCGCCGGTGATGTTAGCCTGGTTCCTGGTGCTGGCGATTCTGGGGGTCGGCGGCATCATGAAAAACCCGGAGGTGCTGCATGCGCTGAATCCCTCCTATGCGGTGCAGTTTTTCCTGCACTACAAGTCAGTCTCGTTCTTTGCGCTGGGCGCGGTGGTGCTGGCGATTACGGGCGTTGAGGCGCTTTACGCCGATATGGGCCACTTCGGTAAAATCCCTATCCGGCTGGCGTGGTTCTCGGTGGTGCTGCCATCGCTGGTGCTGAACTATTTTGGTCAGGGTGCGCTGTTACTCAGCGATCCTACCGCGATTAAAAACCCCTTCTTCCTGCTGGCACCCGACTGGGCGCTGATCCCGATGCTGATTCTGGCGACCCTGGCCACGGTGATCGCGTCGCAGGCGGTGATCTCCGGCGTCTTCTCGCTGACACGTCAGGCGGTGCGTCTGGGCTATCTGCCGGGGATGCGTATCATCCACACCTCTGAGCGCGAATCGGGCCAGATTTATATTCCGATGATCAACTGGGTGCTCTATTTCGCGGTGCTGATTGTGATTATCAGCTTTGAGCATTCGAGCAACCTGGCGGCCGCCTACGGTATTGCGGTGACCGGCACCATGGTGCTGACGGCGATGCTCTCCTGCACCGTGGCGGTTAAAAACTGGCACTGGCACAAGCTGGCGGTGGCTGTGATCCTGGTGCTGATGCTCTGTATCGACATTCCGCTGTTTACCGCCAACCTGGTGAAAATCTTCTCCGGCGGCTGGCTGCCGCTCTGCCTCGGCCTGGTGATGTTTATCATCATGACGACCTGGAAAAGCGAACGTTTCCGCCTGCTGCGCCGGATGCACGAGCATGGCAATTCGCTGGAGGCGATGATCGCCTCGCTGGAGAAATCGCCGCCGGTTCGGGTACCGGGCACCGCGGTTTATATGTCGCGCGCGCTGAACGTGATCCCGTTTGCCATGCTGCACAACCTCAAGCACAACAAAGTGTTGCATGAGCGGGTGGTGCTGCTGACGCTGCGGACAGAAGATGCCCCTTACGTGCACAACGTGCGACGCGTCACCATTGAGCAGCTATCGCCGACCTTCTGGCGGGTGGTGGCCAGTTACGGCTGGCGTGAAACGCCCAACGTGGAGGAGATTTTCCACCGTTGCGGGCTGGAAGGGCTGAACTGCCGGATGATGGAGACCTCATTCTTTATGTCGCATGAGTCGCTAATTATCGGTAAACGACCCTGGTATCTGCGCCTGCGCGGCAAACTGTTTATGGCGTTGCAGCGCAATGCGCTGCGTGCGCCAGACCAGTTTGAGATCCCGCCTAACCGGGTGATTGAACTCGGCACCCAGGTTGAGATTTGACCCACGCTACCCGCCTGACCGGCGGGTATTTTTTTACCAGCGCAGCGTGACGCACAACCCGCCGCCGGGGCGCTGGCTGAAGCTGAGCTGCATCCCGTGCAGCTGGGCAATGTTACGCACAATCGATAACCCCAGCCCGCTGCCGCTCTTCTCCTGACCGGGTGGTCGCCAGAAACGTTCACCCAGCCGTTGCAGGTCGGCATGGCTCAGGCCATCACCATTATCCTCTACCGACAGGCTGCTGGCCTCTAACCGTACATCCACTTCGCTGCCGGCTGGCGTATAGCGAATCGCGTTATCCAGCAGATTGCGTACCAGCAACGACAGCAGCAGCGGATGGCCCTGGATCAGCGGATCGGCGTCTGCGTGCAGCCGCAACGTGACGCCGCTTTTATCCGCCAGCGGCAGCTGTGCGGCCAGCGTCTCCTGCAACGTCTGTTTTAGCGCCACCGGTTTAAACGCGCTGCGCGCATCATCGGCTTCCACCCGCGACAGCGTCAGCAGCTGATCCACCAGCCGGGTGGCGCGACCAATGCCGGCATCCAGCTGTCGCAGCGCGTGGCTTCGCATCGCCTCATCGTCGGCGGCCAGCTGGATCACTTCGCTTTGCACCTGCAACGCCGCCAGCGGACTGCGCAGTTCGTGGGCGGCGTCGGAGGTGAAGCGCCGTTCGCGTTGCATCATGGTGCTGATGCGGCTGAACAGACCATTCAGCGCCACCATCAGCGGCTGCACCTCTTTTGGCATCCGCTCCGCCTGAAGCGGCGTATCATCATCGGGCGCGCGTTGCGCCAGCTGCTTCGCCAGGCTCTTCAGCGGCCGCAGTTCAGACCAGACCAGCGCGATCAACAGCAGCAGCATAAAGGGCAGTGCGATCAGCCACGGCACGACGCTGGCCTGCATCACATCCTGCGTCATCTCGTCGCGATATTCTTTCTCCTGACCCACCACCACGCGGAACTGCTTATCAGGCGTCGTCAGCCAGACAAAGCGCCAGCGGTCGTCATCATTGGTCAGCTCTCCCTCATGAAACCCCTGATACTCCGCTTCAAACGGCAGATAGCGGCCGTTATCCCCGTCGTTCAGCACCTGTCTGCCGTCGCGCGTAAAGACCGCAAACGCCAGCGCATCATCATCCTGGTCGCCACGATGGTGGCGCAGCATCTCTTTAGTTCCCGGCAGCGTGGTGTTGTCCAGCGAAGAGAAGTCCAGCGTCAGCAGACGCTTCGCCAGCAGCATCTGCTGGGTATCGAAGAGTTCATCCAGGGTTTCACGGGTCTGATGCCAGGCGCTGAGGCTGGCGCTGACCCAGCAGAGGCCGAGCAGCAGCACAAAACCGATGCCCAGCCGCAGAAACAGGCTCATTGATCGCATTCAGCGGCTCCCAGGGTGTAACCGACGCCGTGCAGCGTGCGGATAAAGTGGCTGCCCAGTTTTTTACGCAGGTGATGGATGTGGACCTCCACCGCGTTGCTGGAGACGTCGGCATCCCAGCTGTAGAGCTTCTCTTCCAGCTGGCTGCGCGTCAGCACCCGGCCGGGGTTGCGCATAAACAGCTCCAGCAGCGCCAGTTCGCGGCTTTTTAATAAAATCGCCTCACCTGCGCAGGTCACGCTGTGGCTGCCGGGGATCAGCACCACATTGCCGTGACGTAACTCAGGCTGGAGCTGACCGTGACGCCGGCGGATCAGTGCCTGTAAGCGAGCGGCCACTTCGGTTAAGGCGAAGGGTTTGCACAGATAGTCATCGGCTCCCCGTTGCAGCCCTTCGACCCGCTGGTCGAGCGCGTCGCGCGCGGTGAGTATCAAGACCGGCACATCTTCACCCTGCTGCCGCCACTGCCGCAGAATATCGAGTCCGTCGCGTTCCGGCAGGGAGAGGTCCAGGATCACCGCGTCCCAGGGCGCAGCGTGCAGCGCGTTAAAACCGGCCTCGCCGGAGGTAAACCAGTCGACGCTGAAGCCCAGTTTACTCAGTCCGGCCCGGATACCGTCGCCAATTAAGCGATCGTCTTCAATCAGTAAAATACGCATCACGTCTCCCTGTTCCGATAGCGCTTTATACGAAGCCATTCCCTGCCTGTACAGCGAATTTCGGCGAAACTGGCTTATTTTTTCCCATTAAGAAGCTGTTAAGAACTTTGTGGTTAACTGGCCCTATTCCACAGGAACAGACCATCAAAAAGGGGTAACAAGATGAAAAAGCACGCTGCAATTCTGGCCGTCGTTATGCTGGCTTCTGCGCCGGTTTTTGCTGCACAGCAGGGCGGCTTCGTTGATCCCACTGCGCCCGCCGCGCAGACGCAGGCCGCAGCCGGTCAGGGCGGCTTCAGTGCCGATCACACCAGTGTGGTGACGGTGAAGCAGGCGGAAGAGATGAAGGATGACAGCTGGATCACAGTGCGCGGTAAGCTGGAGAAACAGATTGGCGATGAAGATTATCTGTTTCGCGATCAGACCGGCACCATGAAAGTGGAAATCGACCATAAGCACTGGAAGGGTCAGACACTCACGCCTAAAGATAATGTGGAACTGACGGGTGAGCTGGATAAGGATTTCAACAGCATTGAGATGGATGTCAAACAGGTTAAAAAGCTGCCGTAATCCTCCTCTTCCGGGCCGCCTTCGCGGCCCTTTCTTCCGCCCATGACCTGCCTTAATGCAAATTTTCCCCTGCGTGAGCGAAACGTTTCGATAGCGATCACAAATTTCTTATCCGCCGGTTGAGTTGATGGCGGCTTTTCATACACTCCTGACAGCGAAACGTTTCGCTGTGGAGTGAAAAAATGAAAAAAGGTCGCCTGTTAAACGCTGAACTCTCTCATGTGATTGCCCGCCTGGGACACACGGATACGCTGACGATTGCCGATGCAGGCTTGCCCATTCCGGCGGGTCCGCAGCGTATCGATCTGGCGCTGACGCCGGGTACGCCCGATTTTATGCAGGTGGTGAATGCGGTTGCACTGGAGATGCAGGTGGAAAGCGCCCTGATCGCGGAGGAGATTAAGCAGCACAATCCGCAGCTCCACAGCGCGCTGATCGCCATGCTCGATGCCTTGCAACAGCACCAGGGAAACACCATCACGATTAGCTACACCAGTCATGCGCAATTCAAACAACAAACGCAGCGCAGTCAGGCGGTCATTCGCAGCGGAGAGTGCTCTCCGTTTGCGAATGTCATCCTCAGCGCCGGTGTGACCTTCTGAGGCCGCTATGCAACCTTTACTGCAACTCGACGGCATTGAAAAATCGTTCCCCGGCGTGAAAGCGCTGAAGGGTGCCTCGCTCAACGTCCGGGCCGGACGGGTGATGGCGCTGGTGGGCGAAAATGGCGCGGGCAAGTCCACCATGATGAAAGTGCTGACCGGGATCTACCAGTATGATGCCGGTTCCCTGCGCTGGCTGGGTAAAGAGACCCGTTTCAGCGGACCCAAAGCGTCTCAGGAAGCGGGTATTGGCATCATTCATCAGGAGCTGAACCTGATCCCGCAATTAAGCGTGGCGGAGAACATTTTTCTTGGCCGCGAATATGTAAACCGGTTTGGCCGCATCCAGTGGCCGCGTATGTACGCCGAAGCCGATGCGCTGCTCAAACGGCTCAATCTGCGCTTCAACAGCCACAAGCTGGTGGGCGATTTATCGATTGGCGACCAGCAGATGGTGGAAATCGCCAAAGTGCTGAGCTTTGAGTCGCAGGTGATCATCATGGATGAGCCGACGGATGCGCTCACCGATACCGAAACGCTGTCGCTGTTTCGGGTGATCAATGAACTGAAAGCGCAGGGCTGCGGCATTGTCTATATCTCGCATCGCATGAAAGAGATCTTCGAGATC
The DNA here is from genome assembly GCF_051336815.1 of Pantoea sp. C2G6. Classification (NCBI taxonomy): domain Bacteria; kingdom Pseudomonadati; phylum Pseudomonadota; class Gammaproteobacteria; order Enterobacterales; family Erwiniaceae; genus Pantoea; species Pantoea sp. C2G6. The sequence goes on along the minus strand of NZ_JBGMNJ010000014.1, from coordinate 6,491 downwards.
TGCGATGACGTCACGGTGTTCCGCGACGGCCAGTTTATTGCTGAACGTCCGGTCAGCGAGCTGACCGAAGAGAGCCTGATTGAGATGATGGTCGGACGCAAACTGGAAGATCAATATCCCCATCTCGATCAGACGCCAGGCGAAGTGCGGCTGAAAGTGGAGAACGTCAGCGGACCGGGCGTGGATAACGTCAGCTTCACCCTGCGCAAAGGTGAAATCCTCGGCATCTCAGGATTGATGGGCGCGGGCCGTACCGAACTGATGAAGGTGCTCTACGGCGCATTGCCGCGTCGCGCAGGCACCCTGTGGCTCAGTGGCCGCGAAGTGGTGACCCGCTCGCCGCAGGATGGGCTGGCTAACGGCATCGTCTATATCTCCGAAGATCGCAAGCGTGATGGCCTGGTATTAGGCATGTCAGTAAAAGAGAACATGTCGCTGACCGCGCTGCGCTATTTCAGCCATACCGGTGGCACGCTGAAACACGCCGCCGAGCAGCTGGCGGTCGGCGATTTTATCCGGCTGTTCAACGTGAAAACCCCCTCGATGGAGCAGCCGATTGGCCTGCTTTCAGGCGGTAACCAGCAGAAAGTGGCGATTGCCCGCGGCCTGATGACCCGACCTAACGTGCTGATCCTGGACGAACCGACACGCGGTGTGGATGTCGGTGCGAAGAAAGAGATCTATCAACTGATTAACCAGTTTAAAGCCGAAGGGCTGAGCATTATCCTGGTCTCCTCGGAAATGCCGGAAGTGCTGGGCATGAGCGATCGGATTCTGGTGATGCATGAAGGCCGTATCAGCGGCGAATTTACCCGAGAAGAAGCCACTCAGGAGAGCCTGATGGCAGCCGCCGTAGGCAAGCAACACAGCGAGGATTTAGTGGTATGACGACCCAAACTTTACCGGCCAGCCGTCGCTGGTTTAGCAAAAGCTGGCTGCTGGAACAGAAGTCACTGATTGCGCTGATGGTGCTGATCGCCGTGGTGGCGAGCCAGAGCCCGAACTTCTTTACCGTGGCGAACCTGTTCAACATCCTGCAACAGACCTCGGTCAACGCCATCATGGCGGTCGGGATGACGCTGGTGATCCTGACCTCCGGCATCGACCTCTCAGTGGGATCGCTGCTGGCGCTGACCGGCGCGGTGGGCGCCTCGCTGGTGGGCATGGAGGTGAATGCACTGGTCGCCGTGGCGGCGTCACTGGCGCTCGGCGCGGCTATCGGCGCCCTGACCGGCACCATTGTGGCACGCGGTAAGGTGCAGGCGTTTATCGCCACGCTGGTCATGATGTTACTGCTGCGCGGCGTCACCATGGTCTATACCGACGGCAGCCCGATTAACACCGGCTTCAGTGCCAACGCCGACCTGCTCGGCTGGTTTGGTATCGGTCGTCCGCTGGGGGTGCCCGCACCGGTCTGGCTGATGGCGCTGGTCTTTATCGCCGCCTGGTACATGCTGCATCACACCCGCCTCGGCCGCTACATCTATGCGCTGGGTGGCAACGAAGCGGCAACCCGCCTCTCCGGCATCAATGTCAATCGCGTCAAAGTCATCGTCTATTCCCTGAGCGGGATGCTGGCGGCGCTGGCGGGCACTATTGAAGTGGCGCGCCTCTCCTCGGCTCAGCCAACAGCGGGAACCGGCTATGAGCTGGATGCGATTGCCGCCGTGGTGCTGGGTGGAACCAGCCTGGCGGGCGGTAAAGGGCGCATTTTTGGCACCCTGATTGGCGCGCTGATCCTCGGTTTCCTGAATAACGGCCTGAACCTGATGGGCGTCTCTTCGTACTACCAGATGATCGTTAAAGCGGTGGTAATCCTGCTGGCGGTGCTGGTGGATAATAAAAGCAGTAAATAACTCTGACCTACACAGGATGACATGATGAAAAAGTTAACCGCACTGGCCATGATCCTTGGCGCAACGCTCAGTACCAGCGCCATGGCAAAAGATACCATCGCGCTGGTGGTTTCAACCCTGAATAACCCGTTCTTTGTGTCGCTGAAAGAGGGCGCGCAGAAAGAAGCGGATAAGCTGGGCTACAACCTGGTGGTGCTCGATTCACAGAACAACCCGGCGAAAGAGCTGGCGAACGTGCAGGATCTGACGGTGCGTGGCACCAAACTGCTGCTGATCAACCCGACGGATTCCGATGCGGTTGGTAATGCAGTGAAGATGGCTAACCAGGCGAAGATTCCGGTTATCACCCTGGACCGCGTCGCGGCACAGGGCACCGTGGTCAGCCACGTCGCCTCTGATAACCGTTTCGGCGGCAAAATGGCCGGTGACTTCATCGCCAAAAAAGTGGGTGAAAACGCCAAAATTATTGAGTTGCAGGGTATCGCCGGGACTTCAGCGGCCCGTGAACGTGGCGAAGGCTTCAAACAGGCGGCAGATGCGCACAAGTTCCAGATCCTCGCCAGCCAGCCTGCTGACTTTGACCGCACCAAAGGTCTCAACGTGATGCAGAACCTGTTACAGGCCCACCCGGATGTGCAGGCGGTGTTTGCCCAGAACGATGAAATGGCGCTGGGTGCGCTGCGCGCCCTGCAAACCGCCGGGAAAACCGGTGTGATCGTCGTAGGGTTTGACGGCACCGCCGATGGCGTTAAAGCCGTAGAAGGTGGCAAACTGTCCGCGACCGTGGCACAGATGCCAGAAAAAATTGGCATGATCGGCGTGGATACCGCTGATAAAGTGCTGAAGGGTGAAAAAGTGAAGGCGATCAACCCGGTCGACCTGAAGCTGGTCACTCAATAACTCAAAGAAAAGCAGGGCACCGCGCCACCCTTCCGGTGGCGCACTTATTCCGGACTCCCCCTAATGAGCAAAAACGCAAAACTGGCCGTTCTTGGCAGCATTAACGCTGACCACATCCTTAATCTGGCGCACTTTCCTCGTCCCGGTGAAACGGTGATCGGGCAGAATTATCAGATTGCGTTTGGCGGTAAAGGTGCGAACCAGGCCGTGGCCGCTGGTCGCGCCGGCGCAGACATCGCTTTTATCGCCTGTGTGGGCGCGGATGACACGGGCGAACGTATTCGTCAGCAGCTGGCGCAGGACAATATCGATACGTCGCCGGTCGAGGTGGTGGCAGGCGAGTCGACCGGTGTGGCGATGATTTTCGTCAACCGTGAAGGCGAGAACACGATTGGCATCTACTCCGGGGCCAACGCAGCGTTAACACCCGACTGCGTGGCGCGTCACCAGCAGGTGATCGCTGATGCCGATGCGCTGCTGATGCAGCTGGAATCTCCCCTGGAGAGCGTGCTGGCGGCAGCCACCCTCGCCCGCCAGCAGCAGACCCAGGTGATACTCAACCCGGCACCGGCGACTCCGCTCTCTGACGAACTGCTGGCCCTGGTGGACATTATTACCCCGAATGAGACCGAAGCGGAGAGCCTGACCGGCATTGCGGTAAACAGTGATGAGGATGCTGCCCGCGCGGCGGCGGCACTGCATGCGAAAGGTATCGGCACGGTGCTGATCACCCTGGGTCGTCGCGGTGTCTGGCTGAGCGAGCAGGGTGAAGGTGAGCGTATTGCGGGCTTTAGCGTAAAGGCTATCGACACTATCGCGGCGGGCGATACCTTCAACGGTGCCTTTATTACCGCGCGACTGGAGCAGAAACCGATGCGTGAAGCAGTGCGATTTGCCCATGCCGCGGCCGCTATCGCCGTTACCCGACCGGGTGCGCAGCCCTCCGTGCCGTGGCGCGCGGAGATCGATGAATTTTTGCAGCAGCAGGGCTAAGCACTTGAGCACCATGAAAGATGTCGCCCGCCTGGCGGGCGTCTCTACCTCGACTGTCTCGCACGTTATCAACAACAACCGCTTTGTCAGCGAAGGCGTGCGGGAAAAAGTTGAGCAGGCCATCCGCCATCTCAACTACGCCCCTTCCGCACTGGCGCGCAGCCTGAAAATCAATCAGACGCACACCATTGGCATGCTGCTGACCACCAGTAGTAACCCGTTTTATGCCGAAGTGGTGCGCGGGGTGGAGGAGAGTTGCTACCAGCGCGGCTACAGCCTGATCCTCTGCAACACGGCGGGGGATGAGGATCGAATGAACCGTAGCCTGGAAACGCTGATGCAGAAGCGCGTGGATGGCTTACTGATCATGTGCACCGAAAGTCATCTCCCTTCGGCTGATATTCTGAACCGTTATCCCTCGGTCCCGACGGTGATGATGGACTGGGCTCCCTTTGAAGGCCGTGGTGACATTATTCAGGATAACGCGCTGCTGGGCGGTGAGCTGGCTACCCAGCATCTTATCGACAGCGGCTATACCCGCATCGCCTGCATCGCCGGGCCACAGGATAAAACCCCGGCACGTATGCGCCTGGAGGGCTATCGCAATGCGATGGCAAAGAGCGGGCTGGAGATTATGCCGGGCTATGTGGTGAGCGGTGACTTTGAGTTTCAGGGTGGCTACAACGGGATGGTCGAGCTGCTGGCGCTGGAAACGCCGCCGGAAGCGGTCTTTACCAGTAACGACGCCATGGCAGTCGGGGTTTACCATGCGCTCTACCAGGCCGGGATGCAGGTTCCCCATCAGATGGCGGTGATGGGATATGACGATATTGAACTGGCACGCTATCTTTCTCCGCCCCTGAGCACCATTCATCAGCCTAAAGATGCCCTGGGCGAACTGGCGATAGACACTTTAATCCACCGGCTGAGCGATCCCGACGCCAGCCAGCAAACGCTGGTGCTGACGCCGGAGCTGGTGGTGCGTGGTTCGGTTTAGCGCTTTTTCTTCTTATCACGATTGGAGATCAGGTTACGGCCATCACCGTTTCTCAGCAGCATAAAGGTGAGCGCCGAGAGCACCGTCACCACACCCATGGTCAGAAACGTCGCGTGGAACTGCACCACGGTGCCGGTTTCAAACTCCTGATAGAAACGCAGCACCGCAGCGCTGACGGCGACCCCAAAACTGATCGCTAACTGCTGCGTGACGGCCAGCACGCTGTTACCACCGCTGGCGTTATCGTCATCCAGATCGGCCAGGGTAATAGTGTTCATCGCGGTAAACTGGGTGGACATCGCCATGCCCAGAATAAACAGCGGCAGTAATAAGAAGAGCATACTCTCAGCTGGCGATTGCAGGGAGAAGCTGGCGATCAGAATCCCGATGATCATGGTGATGCCAACCAGCAGGCGGCGATAGCCCAGCCAGCGCAGCAGCTGTGTCACGGTCGACTTTGCCAGAATAGAACCGACGGCGGTGGGGGCCATCATGCAGCCCGCGATAATCGCTGAGTAGCCGAAGCCCACCTGCAACATCAATGGCATCAGAAAGGGCACGCAGCCGGTGCCGAGCCGCGAGGCGATATTGCCGACGATGCCAACCGAGAAGGTGCGGGTTTTGAACATCGGCAGATTGATCAGCGGTGAAGGGTGACGGCGGGCGTGCACTATATAGAGAAGCAGCAACAGGATCCCGCCGAGCAATATCCCGCCTGCCAGCCAGGCAGAGACAATCCGCTCACCAAACAGCTCAATCCCAATCGAGATCATGACCAGCCCGGAACCAAACAATAAAAAGCCGGGAAAGTCGAAGCGGCGTTTCGGGGTGGTAAAGTCCGGCATATATTTGCGTGCGTAGACGATGCCGAGGATGCCTATCGGGATATTAATCAGGAAGATCCAGTGCCAGGTGGCGTAGGTAACTAACACCCCACCCAGCATCGGTCCCAGTATCGGCCCCACTAATCCCGGCATGGTGACAAAGTTAAGGACCGGCAACAGCTCGCTGCGCGGATAGGCGCGTAACAGTGCCAGTCGTGCGACCGGCATCATCATCGCACCCCCAATACCCTGAACGATACGCGCAGTGACCAGCACCGGCAGCGTGGGTGAGAGCGCACAGGCCAGCGAACCCAGGGTAAAGAGTGAAACGGCGATAATGAAGACTTTGCGGGTGCCGTAGCGATCGGCGAGCCAGCCGCTGACCGGAATCAACATGGCAACCGTCAGGGTGTAGCTGATGACCGCGGATTGCATGGCCAGGGGAGAGCGGTTAAGGCTGGTGGCGATAGCGGGTAGTGCAGTATTCAGTATGGTGGCGTCCAGTGACTGCATGAAAAAGGCCATGGCAGCGATCCATGGCAAACCTGCCATGCTGCGCGCGGATTTTATCATTGAGTGTCCTTCCTGGGGTTATCCTGCGAGAAGAAGCAAAAGAATAGCACTGGCAGGCGGCTGCGGCAGTCCTCTTTACACCCTTTCATGGTGGTTTTTGTGCGTTATTCCGTCACAAAACGCCGCTTTTTAATGCGTTCGTTTAAAAAAGATGCGTTCAGCAAATTAATTCCAGGAAACACTTGTCAGCCCGCGGAAACTCCCTATAATGCGCCTCCATCAACACGGCACACCGGCAACGGGAAACGGGTTGAGAGGTTCAGGAGACTGCGCCGCCGGAGAAAAACTTCTGAAAAAGAGGTTGACTCTGAAGGAGGAAAGCGTAATATACGCCACCTCGCGACAGGA